>CAMCYM010000073.1 GCA_945883885.1 Chryseobacterium gleum | reverse complement strand
CCCGCTTGCGACCCGGCGACGTCCCACCCCTCGACGATGCGGCCCGCCGCACGTGCCGGACCGAAGCACGGCAGCAGGTCGACCCGCTCAAATCCGGCATCGAGCACCGCCACCAGAACCCCTTCCCCCCGGTACCCGTGCGCATGGAGCGGTGCCCCATTCAACTGCACCAGGGGCGCCCATCCGGCCCCGTACCGCCCCGTATCGGGCGGCAACACCGCCCCACCTCGCGCGGCTGGCGCCTCCGCATCGGGCAGCCGCCCCTCCCAATTCCCCGGCGCCATCCGCCGCACCTCCACCACCCCCTCGACGGCCTCCAGCACCGCCGGGTCGAACGTGCTGTCCTCCACAGCGACCGAAGCCGCGTTGAGCCACTTCGAGGCATGCAGCACCCGCACGCCCGGCAGGTCCTCCAGCGCATCGAGCAGCGCCGGCGCCACCGGCAAATCCAGCGAGTCCACGGCGATGCCGTCCGCCGCCCTTCGCGCCAGCGCGCGGTCCGACAGAAATTCCCCGGGCCGCTCCAGGGCATACGGATAGTCCGCTCCCCACGACTTCGCCCCGAAGCCCACCCAAAACGTCAACGGCGCCGACTGCCCCCACACCGCACCCCCCACGAAACAGGCGGCACCCAGCACCCCCCACCGCCTCATCGCCCCCCCGAGGATTTCAGCACCCCGCGCTCCCACGTCTCCACCTTCTCGACCGCGCCGCGTTCTGTGTAGTATGTCACCTTGCCGTGCAACTGCCCGTCGAGGTAGGCGCCTTCGCGCTTGACCTGCACGCCGACCGGCGTTTTCCGCATGTCCGGTTCGCCCGTTTCCGGGTCGGTGGACTCTACCAGCTCGAACGTGCCCACCTCGTGCCACTCGCGGAAGGGACCTTCCGGTTTGCTGAGTTTGTAGGTGATGACCGACTTCGGCAAGCCGCTGGGGTAGAAGTCTTCGAAGGTCCCGTTGTGGCGTTGTTCTTGCACGAGGGTGCCGGCTTCGAATTTTTGGATCGTGCGCAAGTTGCCGTTCGGTTCGTACAGTTTCCAAATCCCGTGCGGCTCCCCCTCCACGTACTGCCCTTCCCGCTCCGGCTTGCCCGGGGCAGCGAACGTGCGGTGCGGCCCATCGAACAGGCCCATCGCGTACGAAATCTCCGACAGCACCTGCCCTTGGGCATCGAAGCGCGTCCACATCCCGTCGCGCTCCCCGTCGAGCCAGCCGCCCGTCTCGAGGACCTTGCCCGCGGCATCCAGCAGCCGGGTGGGTCCGTGCAGCACCCCGAGCCGGTAGCCCTCCTCGAGCCGCAGCGTACCGCGCTCGTCGTAGTACTTCCACAGTCCGTCCTTTTCGCGCGCTGGCTCGCCTTCTTCGTTCAGCTTGCCGGAAGGCAGGTAGCGGCCCTCGGCGCGCACCGTGCCGTCCTTGCGGTAGTGGGTGGCTTGCATGCCGTCTCCGGTGGCATCGTGCACGATGACCGACATGCGCTCGCCGGATTCGTAGTAGAAGGTGAACGTACCGAGGGGCTTGCCCGCGCGAAAACTGCCGGTGTAGTAGAGGGCTCCGGTCGGGTAGACCCGCATCCAGGTGCCGGTGCGCAGGCCTTTCGCGTCCGTCAGGTTGTAATCGACCCCCGGCTGCCCCGGGGGCCAAAGCGCCTTCAGCGCCGCCGGCACCTCGGCCGACGCGGGGACCGTCCGGGGTTGCGCCCCTGCCGCTGTGGGCACGGCAAGGCTGCCGAAAATCAGGCCGAGGAGGCACAGGGAGAAGCGGGGAGCGCGCATGCAGGAGTTTCCCGCCAAATTATGCAACAACGCAGCATCCGGGCGGGGGCGCCGCCGTAGCTTTGTCGCGAAAATTTCCCAACAGATTTCCCTGATACCATGAAAGTAACCGTAGTGGGCGCCGGCAACGTCGGTGCGACGTGCGCAGATGTGTTGGCCACGCGCGAGGTGGCGAACGAGGTGGTGCTGCTTGACATCAAGGAGGGCTTTGCCGAGGGCAAGGCGCTCGACGTTTGGCAAACCGCTCCCATCAACCTCTACGACACCCGCACGGTGGGGGTCACGAACGACTACAGCCGCACGGCCGGCTCCGATGTGGTAGTCATCACGAGCGGTTTGCCCCGCAAGCCCGGCATGAGCCGCGACGACCTCATCGCCATCAACGCGGGCATTGTCAAGAGCGTGACCGAGCAGCTCATCGCGCACAGCCCGAACGCGATCATCGTGGTGGTTTCGAACCCGCTCGACGTGATGACGTACTGTTCCTACCTCGCCGCCGGCATCGATTCCCGCCGCGTGATGGGCATGGCCGGCATCCTCGATACGGCGCGCTACCGGGCCTTCCTCGCAGAAGCCCTGAACGTCAGCCCGAAGGACATCCAAGCCGTGCTGATGGGCGGCCACGGCGACACGATGGTGCCGCTGCCCCGCTACACCACGGTGGGCGGCATCCCGGTCACGGAACTCATCGATGCAGACAAGCTCAACGCCATCGTCGAGCGCACGAAGACCGGCGGCGGCGAAATCGTCAACCTGCTCGGCACGTCTGCGTGGTACGCTCCGGGGGCGGCTGCAGCCCAAATGGTGGAAGCGATCGTCCGCGATCAGAAGCGCATCTTCCCAGTCTGCGCGTGGCTGACCGGCGAGTACGGCATCCACGACCTCTACATCGGCGTCCCGGTGAAGCTCGGCCGCAACGGCATCGAGGAGATCATCGAACTCGACCTCAACGCCGACGAGCGCTCGCTGCTCGCAGAATCGGAAAAAGCCGTCCGGTCCGTGGCCGACGTGCTCGACCGCATGAACGCGATGGCCTGATCGGCGGCCGTCATTGCAGCACCACCCAGCGCACGGAAGCGCGGCCGGTGGCCACGACATAGGTACCCGCGGGAAGGACCGGCAGGGCGGCAGTGCCGTCTGGGCCGGTCCTTTCTGTGTGAAGGAGCCGGCCGTCCGCAGCGTGGATGCGCACGGGGGCCAGAGGTTCGGCGCCGGTGAGCCGGGTGGGGCCTGCGGAGGGGTTCGGGGAGAGCCGGAGGGGGGAGGGGGCGGCGGGGCCGGCGACGGCGGTGGAGGTTCCGCGGTGCCAGCGCACGCCGCCGTTGCGGATGCCGATGGCGAGCTCGGGGATGCCGTCGGCGTCGAGGTCGGCCAGGGAGGCCGCGGCGCGCAGGCCGGGCTGGAATCCGCCCGCGGCGCCGGAGATTTCGAGGAGGAAGCCCGGGTCCGTGCCGGGCGTGAAGGTGCCGAAGTACTCGACGGCGCCGAGTTCGTTTGCCACGAAGACCTCCGTCACGCCGCCGTGGGCGTAGAGGCACGGGACGCTGTAGCCGTTGATGCCGAGGGCGTTGTTGACGACGATGCCGCCCCAGTTTTCGCCCGTGAGCGGTGAGGTCCACGAGCACCACGTGGGGGCGCCGGTTGCGTCGGTGCAGGCGAGGTAGGCGGTGAGGGTGCCGTTTTTCTCGCCGATGAGCAGGTCGAGGGGTGGGATGCCGTCGAGGTCGGTGAACTGCGGGGTGGCGAATTGGCCGACGTCGATGGGGGTGCCGGAAGCGTCTGTGACGGCGAGTTCGGGCAACGTGAACGTGGGGAAGGCGCCGGGGCCGGCGGTGTTCGTGTAGCGGTGGAGCAGGCCGAGCTCGTCGCCGACGAGGAGGTCGAGGTCGCCGTCGGCGTCGAGGTCGGCGAAGGCGGGGTAGGCGCTCTCGATTTGGTTTGCAGAAAAGTCCACGGCATTCCATGTGACCGATTCGAACAGCGGGGCCGTCGCGCTGCCCACGTTGCGGAAGAGGGCCAGCGCAGTCGGGGTGTTGCCCACGCCCTCGTACCGCTCTTTGTTGCCGAGGGCCAGGTCCGTCAGGCCGTCGCCGTCGAGGTCCACGAAGACGGGTGCCGCACCGCGCCCCACGTCGAGCGTGCCGTCCTGCAGCCAGCGGTCGGTGATGAACTCCCACACCGGCAGGTCTTCCGTCCCGGCGTTGCGCCAAAAGTGCACGCAGCGGTCGTCCTCCGTTTCGATGTCGGTGTTCGGGCTGATGACCAAATCCCGCACGCCGTCCGCGTCCACATCCACCGGCCACGCCGCCGGAAACTTCCAGCAATTCACAGAATCGGCAGGCCCCGTGTGCGCCAGCTCCGAAGGAAAGGTGGCGTCGTACCATGCGGTGCTGTCTTGGCCGTCCACCGCCTCCTCCAGCAGCAACGCGATGAGCGTGCCGTACGAGACATCGCCGACGAGCAAGTCGTGTCCGCCTACGCCGTCGAGCTGCAGCGCCGTGAGGCTCCCCCCGGCGTGGCGCATGGGTTCGTCCGGCCGGGAGGCGGGGTCCATGTCGCGCGGATCGATGACGTTGAATCCGCAGGTGTGCGCGTCGCCGATGAACACAGAGTTGTCTTCGGTGCCTTCGTCGAACATCGCGTAGCAGCGGTTCGTGCAAACGAAGTCGAGTCCGCACGGGGTGGAGCCGGTGTAGGCGTAGACGGTGGTGCTGGTTTCTGTGAAGGCGATGACGTCGAGGGCGCCGTCGCCGTCTAGGTCGGAGATCGAGGGTTTGTCGAGTGTCAAGACGACCATCGGCAGGTCGGTGGGGCCGCTGCCGAAGTCCCACGACGCGTAGAGGGGGGTGGCGACCGGGGTGAAGATGCCGGCCGGCGCGTGGCGGTAGACGTGGACTCCGTTTTGGAACCCCGCGAACACATCGGCCAGTCCGTCGCAATCGTAATCGACCAGCAGGACCCACTCGGCGAACTCCGGGAAGCCCGTGGCCCAGTCCGGGCGCTCGACGAAGCCCGCGTCCGTCCGCTCGAACAGGAGCACCCGCCCCCCGTCGCGGTCGCAGCTGAACACGTCCTCGTCCCCGTCGCCGTCAAAATCCACCGGGCTCCACTGCGGCGCAGTGAACCCGCCGGTCCACGGATTCGCCAGGCCTACCGCGTCCACAACGACGTCCGGCCCACCGCCCACCGCCCAATCCCACGGCACGACCTGCCCGTTCACGGCGGCACAACTGACGGCGGTCAGTCCAGCGGCGAGCATGCGCCGGACGCAGAAGGGAATTGTGGGCATCGCGTGAATTTCTTGCGGGGTGAAGTTCGGTCAAACGGCCCGGCAAGGCCTAGCTTTGTGTCGCCTGCCGGTTGTTTCCTGCTTGACGCCCGCTGAACGCAGCACGTTGCAGGAGCCCGTCGTGCGCGAGAAATGCAATGAACAATTCTCATGAAACACGTAGGAAATCCCCCCATCGATGCTTCGCTTGAAGCTGTAGGCCTGGAAGACGTTTCACGGGCTCACTGGAATCTGCCTCCGGCCAAACTCATCGTCCAGACGCTCCTGCGGGGCGATGGCATCCTCACCGACACCGGTGCACTGTGCGTGGACACCGGAACCTTCACCGGCCGCTCCCCGAAAGACCGCTTCATCGTGGACGACGCCACCACCCACGCGGACGTGGACTGGGGGGGCATCAACCAGCCGCTCACGTCCGAGCAATTCGCAGCACTTCACCGCGACATGGCGGCGTACCTCTCCGGCAAGCCGGTCTTCGTCCGCGATGCCGCGGTAGGTGCCGATCCTGAAAGCGAAGTGCGCGTCCGCGTCGTCACAGAAAAGGCGTGGTCGAACCTCTTCGTGAGCAACATGTTCATCCGGCTGGAAGAGCAGGATGTACTCGTGCCGTCCCCGGAGTGGCACGTCGTGTGCGCCCCCGGCTTCCAAGCCACCCCTGCGCTCCACGGCACCCGGCAAGGCAACGTGTCCGCGATCGACTTCACCCGGAAAATCATCCTCATCGCAGGATCTGCATACACCGGCGAGATCAAGAAGGGGATGTTCTCTGTGATGAACTTCGTGCTGCCTACCCGCCACGACGTGTTCCCGATGCACTGCTCTGCGAATGTGGGCGAATCGGGCGATGTGGCCGTCTTCTTCGGGCTCAGCGGCACCGGCAAAACGACGCTCAGCAGCGATCCGCTGCGGCGGCTCATCGGCGACGACGAGCACGGCTGGGGCGCATCCGGGGTGTTCAACATGGAAGGCGGCTGCTACGCAAAGACCATCCACCTCAGCCGCGACCTCGAACCCCAGATCTACGATGCCATCCGCTTCGGCGCGATGCTGGAAAACGTGGGCATGGGCCCGGACGGGGTCACCCCGGACTACGACGACAGCTCGCGCACGGAGAACACGCGGGTATCGTATCCCTTGCACCACATCCCAGGTGCCGTGGAGTCTGGCCGCGGGGGCCATCCCACCGACATCTTCTTCCTGACCTGCGACGCCTACGGGGTGCTGCCTCCCATCAGCCGCCTCGACAAAGGCCAAACCATGTACCACTTCCTCTCCGGCTACACGGCGAAGGTGGCCGGCACCGAGGTGGGCATCACGGAGCCGCAAGTCGTCTTCAGTGCCTGCTTCGGCGCGCCGTTCATGCCCTTGCACCCGACGCGGTATGCGGAGATGCTCGGTGAGCGCATGGAGGCGCACGGGGTGCGGGTTTGGCTGGTGAATACGGGCTGGACCGGCGGCAGCTACGGCGATGGCCACCGGATGAAGCTGCGCCACACCCGCGCGCTCCTCACCGCAGCGATGCGCGGCGCGCTGGACGGGGTCCAGTGGGCGACGGACCCGGTCTTCGGGCTGAAGTACCCGCTCACGTGCCCGGATGTGCCGTCAGAGGTCCTCGATCCGCGGTCGACTTGGAAGGATGCGGCGGCGTTCGATGCGACGGCGAAGCACCTGGCTGGACTTTTCCGGGAGAATTTTGCCAAATTCGAAGCGCAAGCCTCCGCAGCGATCCTCGTCGCAGCGCCGGTGGCTTGACGCCACCGCATGCACACCTTCTACACGCCGTCCCTGACCTTGCCCCTCCACGTCCTCGACGGGGAGGAGGCCGAACATGCGGTCCGAGTCCTGCGCGTGCGGCCCGGCGAGGCGGTGGAGTGTGTGGACGGGCGCGGCGGCCGGTACGTGGGCCGGGTGGAGGAGGTGACGAAGCGGTCGTGCGCGCTGCGGCTGGAGGCCGCGCCCGCGGAGTCCGTTTTAAATCCGGCCCTTGTGCTGGTCGTGGCCCCCACGAAGTCCACGGACCGGTTCGAGTGGCTGCTGGAGAAGGCGACGGAACTGGGGGTGTCGGCTGTGCAGCCCGTTTGGACGGCGCGGTCTGAGCGCCGGATGGAAAAATTCGACCGCTGGGAACGCATCCTCGTCGCCGCCATGAAGCAGAGCCGGCAGGCCTACCTGCCTGACCTTCGGCCTGCGGTGGGGTTCGCCGCGTGGTGCGCATCGCCTGAAGCATCCGACCTGCGCGGCTACATCGCACACTGCATGCCCGGCCCGAAGCCCCACCTGCTCGCGGCGGCGCGATCCGCCGGTCTTGCGGCTTCGTGGGTCGCCATCGGGCCGGAAGGCGACTTCACCCCGGAGGAAGTAGGGTCTGCCGTTGCAGCCGGAGCCGTAGCGGTTTCGTTGGGCAGCACGCGCCTGCGCACCGAGACCGCCGGGGTTGCGGCCGTCCACGCCTTTCGCCTCGCAGCGGAGTAGGTCAATGCGCAGGGTCGGGCGGCGCAGGCACCGGCCGCCAGTGGCTGACTTCGGCGAAGTACCGGTTGCTCGTGCCTTCGCCGCTCCAAAAATGAACCCCGTGCGCCGCCGCTTTCTCCGGTTGCCCCGCAAAGAAGTCGCGGTGGAACCGGAGCACCAGCACCTCGCGGTCCTCCATCGCTTCTTTGCCCGGGAGCAGCACGCGATTTCCCGGCACGAAGGCGAGCACCCGTGCGCCGTCCTCCGGCAAGGCATCTGCGGTTGCGGTCCAGCCGTGTGCGGTCATTTGCCGGTGAATTCGGGGGTGCGCTTTTCGAGGAAGGCGGCCACG
>CAMCYM010000072.1 GCA_945883885.1 Chryseobacterium gleum | reverse complement strand
CGAAGGCCCACGTGTTTTCGGCCGCCCCGGCACTTTGGTTGCTGAAGGTCACTTCGAGCGGGTAGCAGCCCGTCGTTTCGTCGATGACCGGCACGGCTTCCGGGCGGCCCCAAACGAGCACCTCGGCCGTCGCCACATCGCTGCACCCGTAGGCGTTCGTCGCCACAAGCTCTACCGCGATGGCCTCGTCGCTCGCTCCGGCAGCCGTGAAGACCACCGCCGGTTCTGCCGCAGCGGACGTCGTTCCGTCGCCGAAGGTCCATGCAAAGTCTGCCGTGCCGTTCGTCGCATTGCCCAGCGTCGCCACGAGCGGCGAGCAGGACGGCTCGGGCACTTCGATGCCGGCGTGGACCGCGGGCAGCACCGTGTGCTCCACCGCGATGCTGTCGGCACAGCCGAAGCCGTTGACCACATGCTGCGCAATCGTCACCGTCGTCGGTGCATCGCCCGTCGTGAAGCTGACCACCTGATGGCCCGGTCCAGCCGGAATCCAGCTGGGGGTCCCGTCGCTGAAGCTCACCGTGACCGTGCCTTCTGCAGCGTTGTGCAAGTCCACCGGCGTGCCAGCGCAGGCCTGTGCGAGGTCGATGCCCAGCCCCGCCACCGGTGCCGGCAGCGCCACGACTTCGAACGGCACTTCGTCCGTGCATCCGAAGGCATTTGTGGCCTCGAGGGTTCCAGACACCACCTCTTCTTCGCCGGTTGCGGCGAGCAGGAGGTCGAACGATGCGCCCTCTACAGATGCGCCGCTCGCCAGGTTCCAAACCCACTCCGTCGCCCCTGCTGCGTCCGCGGTCAGGGTCGTGGTGAACGGCGAGCAGCCTTCCAGCGTGCCGGTGAAGTTTGCCTCGGCAGCGGGCCGGACGGTGATGTTGAGTGTGGCTTCGTCCGTGCAGCCGAGTTCGTCGGTGGCTACCAGCGTGACCGTCTGGATCACCGGGGTGGTACCGGCCGTGAAGGTGTAGTGCGGATCGATTTCCGGGAAGACCTGCCCGTTGCCGAAGATCCACGTGTAGGCATCCGCATCGGTTGAAGTATTCGTGAAGAAGACCGTGAGGGGGCTGCAGCCGACGGTTTGGTCCGCAGAAAACGCCGCCTCCGGTTGCGGCCGCACCCACACTTCTGCTTGATTGCGCCCACTGCATCCGTTCGCATCCGACCCCGAGAAGGAAATCATGACCGCCTCGAGCTCGCCCGTGGTGTTTGCCCAAACCACTTCTTCGGTCGGATTTTCAGACGTCCACTCGTTCGAAACGGTCCACTCCCCTTCCACAGCCCCCGCCACGGTGGGCAGGTCGAAGACGAGCGGTGAGCAGACCGCCTCTTGCGGCACGTTGAAGGTGAATTCCGGAGCTGGGAAGACGGTGATTTCTGCCGTGGCCTCAGCCTCGCAGCCCAAGGCATGGGTGGCGGTCGCAGTCGCGGTGTAGGTCGTCAGTCCGTTGCCCGCTTCGTAGGTGTGCAAGACGCCGAGGGCCGGACCGGTTGCTGCGATGCCGTCGCCGAAGTCCCACGAAATGCCGTCCACAGATTCGGTTTGGACCCCGAAGGCCAACTCCAACGGGCCACAACCGGCCACGGTCGACGGGAAAATGGCCACCTGTGGCTGCGGCCGCACGTGAATTTCTGCCGTATGCGAGCCCGGGCAACCGAAGGATGACGTGCCGCTGAACGTCACGCTGAAGGTCGATAAGTCATCCGACGTGGCCTCCCACGTGTGGGTCATGGTGGCCGTTCCACCTTGCGTTCCGTCGCCGAAGTCCCAATGCCCCACGGCCGCCGCGGGCACTGCGGGAAGCTGCAGTTCTACCGGAGAGCATGCAGCTTCTTCCGGAAGGGTGAAATCAAAGTTTGGAACCGGATACACGAGCACCTCGCGCGTCTCGGAATCGCTGCAACCCAGCGCATCCCATGCCGTCACCGTGACCGTCCGGGCCACCGGGCCCAGCGCCGGTTCGAAGGTGTGCTCTACGGCGCCGCCGTTCGTGGTGGCGGTCGTGCCGTCGCCGAAGTTCCAGTCGAGGCCGTCCGCCAGGGACGCCGTCGGGATGAAGTTGACCGCGAGGGGGCCGCAGCCTTCAAGCGTCGAAGCGGCTACGTCCAGGCTGGGTTGCGGGCGCACTTGCACGGTGGCAGAATGCGAGCCGGGGCAGCCGAATGCCGTGGTTCCCGTGAAGGAAACGGTGAACGTCTCGAGGTTGCCGGTCGTGTTCGTCCACGTGTGCACCGGGGCATTCCCCGTGTTGCCGTCGCCGAAGTTCCAGGTTCCCGAGGCCCCTGCGAGCGGCGTTCCTTCCCACGTCAGCGGGGAGCAAACGGCCGTCTGCGGCACCGAAAAGTCGAAGTCGGCCTCGGGCCAAACCGTCACCACAGCCGTCTGCTCGTCCGTACATCCATGGGTGTCGGCAGCCGTCAGCGTGATCGTCCAGGCCGTGGGTCCCGCCCCTGCACCGAGGCTCACCTGCGGCATCCCGTTTGCGGTCGTCCCCGCCGCCAGCGGCGAGAGGCCGGAGCCGGCAGCCGGCATGAAGAGCCACGAGCATGCATCAGCGAGGAGGCTGTTGTGCGTCACGGAAGGAGCGAGCGGCTCGCAGCCCGTCAACGCGCCGAGCGTGAAGGCGGCTTCAGGTTGCGGCTTGACAAAGACCTGCTGGTGCCCGGTGCCGACGCAGCCGAATTCTGACGTTCCGCTGAAGGTCACCATGTAGCTCACCAGTTCACCGGTCGCATTGGTCCACGTGTGGGTGGGCGTCGCCTCGGAACTGACCGTGCCGTCGCCGAAGTTCCAAACCCCACCGGAGGCGCCTTGGATTTCCGGGAGCATCAGCGCTACAGGCGAGCAGCCGTTCGCGTTGTCGAGGGTGAAGTCGTATTCCGGCTGCGGTGCAACCGTCGCTGTCCACGATTGCGAAGCCGTGCAGCCGAGGTGGTGGGAAACATGGGCGGTTACGCCGATGGTTTCAGGCAATGCGCCGCTCGCCTCGAACGTGTGCGTGGCCGTCGTGCCATTCTCAGTCGCCCCATCGCTGAACACCCACGAAATCGCATCGGCGTGCGTGCTGGCATCGGTCAAGGTGACGTCCACGGGTGAACACGTGCCCGAAGCCACTGCGCTGAAGTCGGCCGTGGGCTGGGGCAGGATCGTGACCGTTTCCGAATGGGCATCCACGCATCCGAAGGCTGAGACACCGCTGAAGGTGATCGTGCGTTGCAGCGCTCCGTACCCCGAGTTCGTCCAGCTGTGGACCGGTTGTTCTTCGGTAGCGGTCGTGCCGTCGCCGAAGTTCCAGTGGAACGAGGCGGCGCTGAAGATCGGAGGCATGGTGAGCTCAAGCGGAGAGCACACGCCGCCGTCGGGCAAGCTGAACGTGAAGTCGGGCTCTGGGAACACGCTGACCGATGTGGCCGTGGTGTCGTGGCAGCCGTTCGTTGCGTAGGCGATGAGCTGCAGGGTGCGGTGCTGCAGAAAACCCGTCGTGTTCGAGTAGGTCAGTTGCGGCGTGGTGGCATTGCTCGTGGTGCCATCGCCAAAGTTCCAGGCATAGCTATTCGCCCCGACGGAGGCATTCGTCAGTCCGACCGGCAACGGGGCACAGCCCGAGGTGGCGGCTGTCGTGAAGGAAGCTACCGGGGAAGGTTTGACCGTCACCGGGGTATTCGTGGTGGAAGTGCACCCGTTCACATCGGTACCGGATGCGGTGACCGTGTAGATCACCTGCGCCGTGGGGCTGCCTTCGAACAGATGGGATACCGTACCCGCTTCGGTTGCGTTGAGTGCCGGGGTAGACGTGCCGTCGCCGAAGTTCCAAGCGACGGACTGCAGCGGGCTACCGCCGATGTTGAGGGTGGTGGTGAGCGGCGCGCAGCCGTTGAGCTCGCTGGCCGTTACTGTTACGTTGGGCTTCGGATGGACCGTCAAGAACTTCGTGACGGTGCCGGAGCACAGAGCGGTTCCGACGGTCAGCGAAACGGGGACCTGGCCGGTGCCGATGAACGTGTTTTCCGGGTGCTGCGAGAAGCTCTGCGTCGTGCCGAAGTTCCAGTTCCACGAAGTGATCTGCTGGCCGGTCGGCGCGACGGACAGGTCGGTGAAATCCGTTTCAGCGCCTGCGCAGACCGGACCGTAGCCGAAGTCTGCGGCTGGGCGGGGATGGATGACGAGTTGGCTCGTTTTTGTGGTGGTGCAGCCGTTCGTGCCGGTCACGACGAGGGCGATGGTGTGCGTGCCGGGCGTGGTGTAGTTGATGCCGTTGACCGTTTGGCCGGACGCCACGTAGGGCGCCGGCCCAAATCCCCAGGCATAGCTCGCTCCGTCCGGGCTCACGGCCGTTACCGACACCACTGCAGAGCCGCACGCAGACGGGGTAGAGAGCTGGATGCTGGCGGTCGGGCGCGGCAAAACCGTGACGACGATGGTGCTCGTGTCGGTGCAGGCCGAGGCACCGAGCCCCGCAAGCACCACGCTGCGAACCGTGTACGTGCCCGGGTTCATGAACGTGAAGCTCACATTGCCCGTCAGGGTAGACATGAAGGAGCTGCCCGTTCCGAAGTTCCACTTGTACAACGCGCCTGCAGCGTGCTGGGTGAACTGCACGGCTTGGCCTTGGCAGACGACTTGGGTGTTCGAGGTCAAATAGCTCACGGGACCGTTGAGGACGTTCAGCACGCGGTACGCGGTGTCCAAACCGCATTGGCTGCTGTCGATCATCATGATGGGGAAGGATCCGATGCCCGGCAAGGTGACCGTGTGCGACGAGCCGTTCGGCGGGGTGGCGGTCCAGTTGATGATGTCGTCGGCGCCGTCTTGGTCGAGGTCGCCGAAGTTCCAGTATTCAAACCGCTGACCGCCGTTGCCTTGTGCGAGGCAGTTGCGGACCGTTGCGTTCGTGAGGGTGACTTGGGTGTTCGGCCAGCAAAGCAGCGAGGCAGAGGCATCGATGGAGGCCTCGTCTTTGTCCCAAATCATGATCGGGTTGAACTCCGCCTCGCTGGGCCCACCTTGCTTCGCGTTGCAGTGGTTCAACGCGTACAGCGTCACCGCGGTGGCGCAATCGACGCTACCGGATGCGAAGGTGTGGGAGATGGTTTGGCCGCTGTTCGTGTGGTCGTAGGTGACCACCGGAGAGCCGTCGCCGAAGTCCCAGGTGAACTGGGTCGTCTGGCTGACCTGGGTCGAGCTGTTGTGGAACTCGAGGGTGGCCGGTGTGCAGGCTTGGGTGACGCCGCCGAAGGGGATTTGGATCGAAGCATTCGTCGGCTGCTCGACGATGTGCGTCCCTTCCACCGTGCACGACCCCTGCATGAACCGCAGGTTGTACAGGGCATTTCCGGCGGGGTACGTGTGCTGGAGGGGACCGGTGGCCGGGCTCCACGAAGCATAGGACTCCACGGCCGAACCGTCGCCCCAGTCCACAGTCACATTCGACCAGGGGGAACCGGCGTGGACATAGAGCATGCCCCCGTTTCCGGTGCATTCGGACCACGTGGGGTTGCTGGACACGGCGCCCGATGGACCGAGGACGGTCGGACATTGGGCCGCAGATTCCGTGAACGAGGCCAGCAGGGCGAGCAGCGCCGCGGTGGCCATCCGAACAGAGAGGAGGGTACGCATCATGCCCTGCCTTACGGACGGGGCGGGCCTTAGGTTACGCCGGCGATGCGCAGGGCCATCTCTGCAACTGCCGGACACACATGGGCATTGCGCTCGGTGAGCGGCAAGATTCCGGCCATGTGTTTGCGGTCCGTGTGGGGGTACTCACGGCAGGCGGCGGGCCGGTCTTCGTAGATGCTGCACCGGTGGTCGCCGAGGTCGAGGAAGGGGCACGGCGCGGACTGCAGCACGAGGTCGCCGTCCTCGTCGCGGCGGAGGTACTGCGCCTCGAACGCAGCGGGCCGCATCCGCAGCCGCCGTGCGGCGCGCTCGACGTCCCGGTCCCGGAAGATGGGGCTTGTGGTGCGGCAGCAGTTCGCGCATGTCAGGCAGTCCGTGCGCCCGAACACTTCGGTGTGGAGTGCGTGGAAGCGGTCGTCGAGGTCGCGCGGAGGCCGCACGCGCAGCTTGCGGAAGGCCGCCTTCAGCGCGTCGCGGTGTGTCGCTGCCCGGGCGAGCGCGCGTTCCTGTTCCGGCAACACGGCGTCAATGCGGGTCAGAGAACTCCGGCCTGTGGACGAAGGCCGTGTCGGTGAGGGTGTGGAGGAAGGCGAGGAGGTCGGCTTTTTGGCCCGCAGAAAGCGTCAATCCCCCCGACTCGTACTTCATGAACGGATCGATCGTCGACGACGAAACCCCGCCCGTGTTGTAGTGCTCGATGACCTCCTCGAGGGTCGCAAACCGCCCGTCGTGCATGTACGGCCCGGTGAGCGCGGCATTGCGCAGCGTCGGCACCTTGAACCTGCCCGAGTCGAGGGCCAGCCCGGTCACGGCAGCGCGCCCGGCATCGGCCTCGAAAGACGGGTCGAGCCCGTTGTTGCGGAACAAGTAGTCCGTGAACTGCAGGCCGGCTTCCGTGTGGCAGTGGAAGCAGTCCCCGCCGAACTGGCCGCCGGGCGTGGTTTCCGGATCGCCGCCTTCCCGCAGGAACATTTCGTAGCCCCGGAACTCGCTCTCGCTCAGCGTGGCTTCCCCGCGCCGCCACCGGTCGAATTTCGAATCGGCGGAGACCATCGTGCGAAGAAATTGGGCAATCGCCTTCGCCACGCGGTCCGACGTGATGGAAGGGTCGCCGAAGGCCCGAGCGAACAGGTCGGGGTAGTCGGGGTCTGCGGCCAGGCGGGCCACGGCGTCGGGCCACGGAAGGGCCATCTCGTTCGGGTGCGGCACGGGTTCGAGGATCTGTTCCTCGAGCGTCAAGGCCCGCCCGTCCCAAAAGTAGCTCGGCGCCCACCCCAGGTTCACGAGCGGCATCGCATTCCGCGTCCCTACGCCTCCGTTCACGCCGAAGCTGTACGGGTTGGGGTCTGCAAATCCGTGTTCCGGGAGGTGGCAGGAGCCGCAGCTGACAGTCCGGTCGATGCTCAGATCCACGTCCCAAAAAAGCAACCGCCCCAGCGCCACCCCCTCGACCGTCAACGGGTTGTCTGCGGGGATGTCCATCGGAGGGAAGAACGGCGGAATCTCCAGCGCGTACGGCGTCGGCTCTCCCGGGCACCCTTCGCACGGATCCGGATCTTTGCACCGCGAGCACCCTGCCAGCACGAGCGCGGTTCCGAGGACGGCCCCACACGTGCGGCCCGTCATGGCACGTAAAAAGCGTCTTCGAGGAGGGCGAGCAGCCGATCCGGCAACTCCGTGCCCGGCGCGTTGTGGCTCACCGGATCCGTGAGCACGTCGATGCTGCCGGCGGGGCCGTTCAGCAGGAGCGCCCCGTCGAAAGCGACGTTTACAGGGGTCACATCGCGGGAATACACGTAGAATGGATTCGCAAGCTCCAGCGTGATGATCCGGTAGCTGAGGTCCGTGCCGAGGTGGTACGAGATGGGCTCCTCGATGGGGTCGCCGGCGGTTGCAGCGGCTTTGCCTTCATACTTCAGGAAGATGTAGCCCGTGGACCACGTCCAAAACATGCCTGCAGAACCTAACACACTCAGCGGGTGGCCGTTCGGGTACGATGCCGGGTCGATGTCGGTGTTGAGCGCCTTCGGGACGCCCACGCCGAAGCGCATCGCCGTGTACGTGCCAGCCGGCACAGCTTCCACCACGGTCGGAGCCTCGCGGTTGAAGTCGACGAGGTGGATGTCACCCACCGGATGCCAGGTGCCGGCCGCATCGCGCAGCTCGAGCCCGTTGAGGTAGTACTGCACATTCGTCAGCACGACCGGGTGGCCGAGGTGGTCCACCACCGTGTCGCCGAGGCCGATGGACGCGCCGTCCCAGTAGAGTCCCAGGTCGAGCCGCACGGTGCCTGGCAGGTCGCCGGGGAAAGGACGCACGGG
>CAMCYM010000071.1 GCA_945883885.1 Chryseobacterium gleum | reverse complement strand
GCTTGGCTTCGACATGTACCAAAAAATCCTCGCCGAAGCCGTCCAGGAGCTCAAGGAAGAGCAGTTCGCCGAGGTCTTCACCGAGGAGGCCGAAAACCGCCGCTTCGTGCGCGAAGCGGTGTTAGAGACAGATTTCGCCCTGATGATCCCCGACCACTACGTCTCGGACATCCCGGAACGGATCTCGCTCTACCGCGAGCTTGACGACCTCGACAGCGAGGCAGACCTTGAAGCGTTCAAGGGGCGGTTAGAGGACCGTTTCGGGCCACTGCCTGCAGAAACCGAGGACCTCATCGACATGATCCGCCTCCGCTGGCTCGCCGAGTACCTCGGGCTGGAAAAGCTCGTGCTTAAAGGCAACAAGCTCATCGGGGTCTTCCTCAGCGAGCAGGACAGCAAGTTCTTCAGCGGACCGGTTTTCCAGCGGATCCTCGAGTACCTGAAGCACCGCGTGCGCGACGTGCAGATGTACGAGCGGAACGGCGGCTTGCGGCTCAGCGTAGAGCGCGTCACGAGTCCCCACATGGCGCTCGAAACCCTCGAAGAAATTGCCGGCCGCCGCGCCGCCGAAGTGGCCCCGAAGGCCGTGGCTCACCAGGACCAACCGACCTGAAGCCCGGCCAGCCGGCCCGGCCCTTCGCCCGCTGAGGCGGCATCGGGCGCCTGCCGCGCCGCCCGGATCCACGACGGACCAGAGGCCACGTGGGCCTGCACGGTGAGGTGGTCGAACCACGTCCGCGATACGCCGAGGGCAATGACCGCATCGGTCCGGGTCCACGAAGCCGATTCCACGATTCCACGAACCGCGTAGCGCTCTCGGCTCAGCTCCACCCCCACGAACGCTCGGCCCCACTGCGCTTGCTCGCTGGAGGGATAGCACCGGACGCCTACGGACCCCGAGCCCCCTTCCGCGATTTCGCCCGGCACCCACCGCGGTGCACCCCACCTCCCCGTCCACACCCCGCCCGTGGCCCGCACAGACAGCTCCGGAATCAAGAACACCTCGCCCGACACCGACGCCACCCCGTGCGACGCCGCCACGAGGTCGATGCCTACCGTGCGCCGCGGCCCTTGCCAAGTCGCCACAACAGGCTCCTGCACATAGTCCTGCGCCGTCCCGAAGGCGGGCAGCACGGCCAGAAGGAGCAAGAGGAGGCGTTCCATGGGCAAATGTTAGCGAAATGTTATCAATGTTATTTTAAGATTAAGCCAAAAGGACCCAACCCCCGCGTCCTACGCTCCTTCGGCGAAAAGGTTGCGGCGGGCGGGGGCGGTCGGTTCGTAGGTTTGGGCCCATGGACTTTGCTGCCCCTGAAGACTTTGTCACCGGCCAAGTGCTGCTCGTCGACAAGCCGTCCGGCTGGACCTCCTTCGACGTGGTCAACAAGCTGCGCAACGCGCTCGTCGGCGGGCTGGGGCTGCGCAAGATCAAGGTCGGGCACGCCGGGACGCTCGACCCGCTCGCCACGGGGCTGCTCGTCGTCTGCACGGGGGCGATGACGCGGTCCATCGACGGGATGCTCGGTGCCGACAAGGGGTACCGGGCGACAATCCGGCTCGGGGCCCATACGCCGTCGGGCGATGCGGAGACCGAGGTGGACGTTTGGGGGGACCCGGCCGCCGTTGCGGGGCTCGACCTGCCCGCCGTCGCCGCAGCCACCGCTCG
The DNA here is from genome assembly GCA_945883885.1 of Chryseobacterium gleum. Lineage (GTDB taxonomy): Bacteria > Bacteroidota > Bacteroidia > Flavobacteriales_D > Sanyastnellaceae > CAMCYM01. The sequence goes on along the minus strand of CAMCYM010000071.1, from coordinate 6,266 downwards.
GCTCACCGGACCGCTGCAGCAGGTGCCGCCGGTGTTTTCAGCGAAAAAAGTCGATGGGAAGCGGGCGTATGCGGTGGCGCGGGCCGGCGGGGAGCTCACGTTGCCCCCCGTGCCGGTCACGGTGCGGCGGTTTGATGTGCTGCAGGCGGTGGCGACAGAGGTGGACGGGCATCCCGTGCTGGACATGGACGTGGAGATCCTGTGTTCGAAGGGGACGTACATCCGGTCGCTCGCGAGGGACTTGGGGGCCGACCTCGGGGTGGGAGGGACGCTGACCGCGTTGCGCAGGACGTCCAGCGGAGACTTCACGGAGGCGGATTGCCTGCCCCTCGACGCGCTGGTGGCGCGGATCCGTGGGCTCGCCGGCGAGGGGGTTGACGTCCGTCGTTAAACTCCGTACTTTCGCCGACCGCTTTAAACTGAGGTGACCCATGAAACTTTCGAACTTCAAGTACACGATTCCGAAGGATTTGGTCGCCACCTACCCCCTCGACAACCGCGACGACAGCCGCATGCTCGTGGTGGACCGAGCCACCGGGACCTTCGAACACAAGATGTTCAAGGATGTCATCGACATGTTTGATCCCGGCGATGTCTTCGTCGCGAACGACACGAAGGTCTTCCCGGCGAAGCTCTATGGGAACAAGGAGAAAACCGGAGCGGTCATCGAGGTCTTCCTGCTGCGCGAACTCAACCGGGAAAGCCTGCTCTGGGATGTGCTCGTCGACCCAGCACGCAAAATCCGCATCGGCAACAAGCTGTACTTCGGCGAAAACGATGAACTCGTCGCCGAAGTCATCGACAACACGACCTCGCGCGGCCGCACGCTGCGTTTCCTCTTCGACGGCACGTACGAGGAGTTCATGGACCGCATCTTCCTGCTCGGTGAGACCCCCATCCCGAAGTACCTGAAGCGCGAAGTCGAGCCCCTCGACCGCGACCGGTTCCAAACCATCTACGCCCGCAACCTCGGCGCCGTCGCCGTCCCCACCGCCGGCCTGCACTTCTCGAAGCAGATGCTCAAGCGCCTCGAAATCAAGGGCATCGACATGGCCTTCCTGACCCTTCACATCGGACTCGGAACCTTCCGCCCGGTCGAAGTGGAAGACCTGACGAAGCACAAGGTGGACTCCGAGCAACTGATCATTCCCGACGATTGTGTCGCCACGGTGAATGCCGCGAAGCTCGCTGGCCGCAAAATCGTCGCCGTCGGCACCACGGCCCTGCGGGCGATGGAAACGTCCGTGAGCACCTCGAACACGTTGAAGCCGTTCTCCGGTTGGACGAACAAATTCATCTTCCCTCCCTTCGATTTCCGCATTTCCGACGTCCTCATCACGAATTTCCACACCCCGCAGAGCACGCTGCTGATGCTCACCTCGGCCTTCGGCGGGCACGACCTCGTGATGGACGCGTACAAGGAGGCCATGAAGGAAGAATACCGCTTCTATGCCTACGGGGACGCGCTGATGATCAAGTGAGTAAGCGCTTTTGCGCGCGGACTGGCCAAATTTTCTGAACTCGACCTAGCGCACATTGAACCCACGGGCCTTTGTCCGAGTTTTGTGGGTATGAAAAAGCTGCTTTTCCTGTTTTCGCTTGCCATCGCGGTAGCCGCGGCGGCAGCCCTTCCGTTCGTCACCTCGACCGAACCCACTGCTGCAGAAGCAACTGACGTGGCCACCGTCTCCACGGAAGCCTTGCCTGCCGGCGTTGCAGAAGAGCTCGCCCTCGGCGCAAAAGCCCCGATGGCAAACGAAAAACTCCAAAACATCGACGGCTCCTACCTGACCCTCCAGCAAGCCACCGGAGCGAAGGGCCTGCTCGTGATCTTCTCCTGCAACACCTGCCCGTTCGTCATCGGCAACGGCGAGAAGTCTGAAGGCTGGGAAGGCCGCTACAACGGCCTCGCTGCCACCGCAAAGGCAAACGGCATCGGCACCGTCATCCTCAACTCGAACGAAGCAAAGCGCGGCGGCGACGACAGCTTCAGCGAGATGAAGAAGCACGCCAAAGCAGCGGGCTACACCATGCCCTACTTGCTCGACGCGAACCACCGCCTTGCAGACGCCTTCGGCGCCATGAAGACCCCGCACATCTTCCTGTTCAACGAGAAGCTTGAACTGGTCTACCGCGGGGCCATCGACGACAACGTGAGCGTCGCCGCCGAAGCAAAGAAGCACTACCTGAAGGACGCCCTCGAAGCCCTCGGAAAAGGCACAAAAATCAAGACCAAGTCCACCCCGGCGATGGGCTGCTCCATCAAGCGCAATAGCTGAGAACCGGGCCGCTGCTCCGCAGCGGAGGGTTGAGGACGAGGATTGAGATTGAGGACGAAGATTGAGATTGAGTGTGAGGGCGCTTCCAGCGAACGGGAGCGCCCTCGCTGTTTCTCCACGCGGCGAAGCCGCGGAACAGTTTGAGGGATGAGTGTGCAGGGTGGAGGGGACAGGGTACAGGGATGAGTGTGAGGGTGGAGGGATGAGTGTGAGGGTGGAGGGATGAGTGTGGAAGAAAATGCAGCGTCCATGGCATCTACACTTCTGAATAGCGGCGAAGCCGCGACCTCCGCCGCGCAGCGGCGCCTCATCCCTCCACACTCATTCCTGTTTCAGAGCGGCGAAGCCGCGACCTCCGCCGCGCAACGGCGCCTCATCCCTCCACACTCATTCCTGTTTGGGAGCGGCGAAGCGGCGACCAAATTCGTTAAAGTGGGCCGTTGCCGTGCTTGCGGCGGGGCCGCGGGACGGATTTCGTGGCGAGCATCGTGAAGGCGGCGATGAGCTTCGAGCGCGTATCGGACGGGAGGATGACCTCGTCCACGTAGCCGCGGGCAGCAGCCTCGTAGGGGTGGGCGAAGAGGGTGGCGTACTCGGCTTCTTTTTCCGCGACGCGGGCGGCGGGGTCGGGGGCGGCTTCGATGTCGCGGCGGAAGATGATCTCCGCGGCGCCCTTTGCGCCCATGACCGCGATTTCAGCGGTGGGCCAAGCGTAGACCAAATCCGCGCCGATGTGGCACGAGTTCATGACGTCGTAGGCGCCTCCGTAGGCCTTGCGGGTGATGACCGTGACGCGGGGAACGGTGGCTTCGCTGAAGGCAAAGAGGAGCTTTGCGCCGTTCGTGATGATGCCGTTCCATTCTTGGTCCGTGCCGGGGAGGAAGCCCGGAACGTCCTCGAAGACGAGGAGCGGGACGTTGAAGGCGTCGCAGGTGCGGACGAAGCGGGCGGCCTTGACCGAGGCGCGGATGTCGAGGACGCCGGCGAGGTAGGCCGGTTGGTTTGCGACGATGCCGATGCTGCGGCCCGCGAGGCGGGCGAAGCCGACGACGATGTTCGGGGCGAAGTCGCGCTGGACTTCGTGGAAGGAGCCGGCGTCGGCGACATGGGCGATGGCGTCGCGGATGTCGTAGGGTTGCTGGGCGGAGGCCGGCACGAGCGTGTCGAGGGCCGGGCGTGCTTCGTCGCCGGGGGTGTACGGGAGGAGGGCGGGGTGCTCCTCGCAGTTCGAGGGGAGGAAGGCGAGGGTGCGGCGGATTTGGTCCAGGACGAGCGCCTCGTTCGGGGCCGTGAAATGGGTGACGCCTGACTTCGAGGCGTGCGTCCGGGCACCCCCTAACTCCTCGCTCGTCACCGTCTCGTGCGTGACGGTCTTCACCACGTTCGGGCCGGTCACGAACATGTAGCTCGTGCCTTCCGCCATGAAAATGAAGTCGGTAAGGGCCGGCGAATAGACCGCTCCGCCCGCGCACGGCCCGAGGATGGCGCTGAGCTGCGGGATGACGCCGCTGGCCTGTACGTTGCGGTGGAAGATGTCTGCGTAGCCGCCGAGGGAGACCACGCCCTCCTGGATCCGCGCGCCGCCGCTGTCGTTCAGGCCGATAACCGGCGCGCCATTGCGCAGGGCCAGGTCCATGACGCGGCAAATTTTGGCCGCGTGCGCTTCGGCGAGGGAACCGCCGAGGACGGTGAAATCTTGTGAAAACACGTACACGAGCCGCCCGTCGATGCGGCCGTAGCCGGTGACCACCCCATCGCCGAGGAAGCGCTGGCGGTCTAACCCAAAATGCGTCGAACGGTGCTGCACCAGCATGCCCAACTCCTCGAACGTGCCCGGATCCAGCAGCAAATCGATGCGCTCCCGCGCCGTCAACTTGCCCTTTGCATGCTGGGCCTCAAGGCGCTCTGCCCCCCCGCCGAGCAGGGCCTCCGCCTGCAGGGCCTCGAGCCGCGCGGTCTTCTCGTTCTCGTGTGCGTGCATGCTGCGAAACTACTGCCTCAGACGGGCTCCCGATGCGGTAGATTTGCCTCCACGAATCTCCTGCTATGCACCGCTCCCATACCTGCGGCGAACTCCGCCCCGACCACATCGGTACCCCCGTCGTTTTGAGCGGTTGGGTTGCACGCGCCCGCGACCTCGGCGGCATGACGTTCATCGACTTGCGTGACCGCTACGGCATCACGCAGCTGGCCTTCAACATGGACACGAACGCGGATTTGTGCGGGGCGGCGCGCCGGTTAGGCCGCGAATTCGTGGTCAAAGCCACGGGCGTCGTGCGCGAGCGGGAATCAAAAAACCTGCAGCTGCCCACGGGCGAAATCGAGATCGACGTCACGGCCCTTGAAGTGCTGAACGTGAGCAAGACGCCGCCGTTTACCATCGAAGACACGACGGACGGAGGCGACGACCTGCGCATGCAGTACCGCTACCTCGACCTGCGGCGCAAGCCGGTGCAGCGGAACCTGATGCTGCGCCACCGGCTGAGCATCGAAACGCGCACCTACCTCGACCGCCAGCAATTCATCGAAGTCGAGACGCCGTACCTGATCAAGTCCACGCCGGAAGGGGCCCGCGACTTCGTGGTGCCGTCGCGCATGAACCCCGGGCAGTTTTACGCCTTGCCGCAAAGCCCGCAGACGTTCAAGCAGCTGTTGATGGTCAGCGGATTCGACCGCTACTACCAAATCGTCAAATGCTTCCGCGACGAGGACCTGCGCGCAGACCGGCAACCCGAGTTCACCCAAATCGACTGCGAGATGGCGTTCGTGGAACAGGAAGACATCCTGAACACGTTCGAGGGGCTCGTACGCCACCTCTTCTCCGCGGTCCTCGGCGTCGAAACGGGGCCCTTCCCGCGGATGACGTACGACGAGGCCATGCGCCGTTACGGCAACGACAAGCCCGACGTCCGGTTCGGCATGGAGTTCGTCGACTTCGGGACGGTGGCCCGCGGCATAGGGTTCAGCATCTTCGACGAGGCGCCGGCCGTCCTCGGCATCGCGGTCCCCGGCGCAGCCGAGTACACCCGCAAGCAGCTCGACGAACTGACCGAATGGGTGAAGCGGCCCCAAATCGGGGCGAAAGGCCTCGTCTACTGCCGCGTCAACGCCGACGGCACCCTCAAATCCAGCGTGGACAAGTTCTACGACGAAGCCGCCCTCCGCACCTGGGCCGACCACGCCGGCGCCGCTCCCGGCGATTTGCTGCTCCTGCTCAGCGGCGAACTCGACCGCACCCGCAAGCAGCTCAGCGAACTCCGCCTCTTGCTCGGTTCCCAGCTGGGCCTGCGCGACCCCAAGGTCTTCCGCCCATTGTGGGTCCTCGACTTCCCCCTCCTCGAGTGGGACGAGGACTCCGGCCGCTTCCACGCGATGCACCACCCGTTCACCTCGCCGAAGCCCGACCACTTCGACCTCATCGACACCGACCCCGGTGCGGTCCGCGCAAACGCCTACGACATGGTCATCAACGGCGTCGAAGTCGGTGGCGGCTCCATCCGGATCCACGACAAGGCCATCCAGTCCCGGATGTTCGATCTGCTCGGTTTCTCGCCGGAAGAAGCCCAAGCCCAGTTCGGCTTCCTCATGAACGCCTTCCTCTACGGCGCACCGCCCCACGGCGGTTTGGCCCTCGGCTTCGACCGGCTTTGCTCGCTCTTCGGCGGCAGCGACTCCATCCGCGACTTCATCGCCTTCCCGAAGAACAACAGCGGACGCGACGTGATGATCGACGCCCCCAGCCCCATCCACGACGAGCAGTACACCGAGCTGCACCTCCGGACGACCTGGGAGGGGGAGTGAGGCGCCGCTGCGCGGCGGGGAACAGTGTGAGGGATTAGGGTTGCCAACTTTCGCGAAGTTGCGCGGCGAAGGATTGGGAAAAGGGGCGTGAGGTGTGAACTTTGGGGTATTGATTGAGCCCGGGACGGGCAGAATATAGAATTAACTTACACAAAGAGAATCATGTACGCACCAGAACTAGTGGCC
>CAMCYM010000070.1 GCA_945883885.1 Chryseobacterium gleum | reverse complement strand
CGGCGAGAACGGTGCCTTCGTCGTCGTGACGAACGCATCGTGGGGTGTGGACCAAGCGAATCCGGCGAACTACCCCGTTTGGTGTGCCTTTTACGAAGCCCTTGGCGAAGTAGGCATCCTCAATTGCGGGGCCACCACGAATTCTGCCCTGAACGTGGACGTGGTCGGCGACATGCCCACCGCCTGCTCCTCGGATTTCATGATCTCCGTCACCGCGACCGACGACAACGATGTGCGGACCTTCAGCGGGTACGGCCTGACCACCATCGACCTCGGTGCACCGGGCGACAACGTGTACCTGCCATCGGGCAATACGAACTACAACTTCACCAGCGGGACGTCGTTCGCAAGTCCGTGTGTGGCGGGGGCGATTGCGTTGGTGTACAGTGCGCCGTGTCCGGATCTGGCCGCGCTTGCCCTTGCGAACCCGGCGGCCGCTGCCCTGCTGGTGCGGTCGTACATCCTCGACGGGGTGGATCCGGTGAACGCGCTTTCGGACGAAACGGTCACAGGTGGACGTTTGAACGTATTGACATCGTTGCAGTTAGCGCTGGGGAACTGCGGGCCGATTGTGTGCGAGCCGGGCACGTTTGAAGCGACGTTCGCCTGCCGCTACAACGCGGAGACCGATGCGGTGGAGACGGACCTGCTGGTGTTTGCTGACCTGGCGTCGTTCCTCTGCAACCCGGACTCCCTGTGCGTGGCGGTGGGCAGCCAAGGGGGGTACACGTGTGACGTTTGGCCGGCCGACGGCATCCTCGCAGGGGTGCCTTCGGGCGCAAACATGCAGGTGTACTACACGGTGCAAGGGCTGGCATCCGATACGCTGCTGCTCGAATCGCTGGATTGCGCATCGAGTGTGCCCGGCTGCACAGACCCGGCCGCGACGAATTACGAGCCGGAGGCGACCTTCAACGACGGGTCGTGCGATTACCCCTGTGAAAATGTGGTGCTTACGTTCCTGACGGACTGCTGGCCGGAGGAATCGGCGTGGCAAATCGTTGCTGCCGACGGTACGGTCGTGGCGGGCGTGCAGGCGGGCGATTATTTGGACGAAGCGACGCTCTACGTGTGGGAGGGCTGCGTGCCCATCGGCTGCCACACCCTCGTGGTCACAGACGCATACGGCGACGGGGTGAACGGGACCCAATGGAACGGCCTCTGCGCAGCGGACGGCGATTTCTATTTGACGGTGGGCGGGGCCGTGGCTGCGGCGATGGCAGAGCCGGACTTCGGTGAATCCGTGTCCATTCCGTTCTGCTTGCCGGTGGTGCCGGGCTGCACCGATGCGACCGCGTGCAACTTCGATGCGGCGGCGACGGCAAACGATGGGTCGTGCGAAGTGGTGGGGCAAGGGACGATTTCAGGGCCCACCTCGCCGATGAGTGGGGTGGCCGTGACGTACACCTACGACGGACCGGCGGATCATGTGTACACGTGGTCGGTGACCGGTGGCGCAATCACCAGCGTGGTATCCGGGGTGGGAGTGGTGTCCGTGGAAGTGGTTTGGGGCGATGGCATCTCCGGCGGGGCCGGTACCATCACCGTGACACAAGACAACGGCGCGGGTTGCACGGGATCGGCGAGCGGCTCGGCCATCGCGGTATTGCCGAACAGCGTCGAGGCCTTGGAAGGCGGTGCGGAACTTTCCGCCTTCCCGAACCCCGCAACGGACGTGATCACCCTCGAAACGGGTCGCTCTGGTGCATACTCCGTGCGGGTAATCGACGTCCGCGGAGCCCTCGTGGCGGAAGTGGCCGCGAACGCATCGCGCGTGCAGCTCGACTGCAGCACCTGGCCGGCCGGAACTTACACGGTAGAGGTGGTCGGCGGTTCGTCCGTTGCAGTCACCGTGGTGCGCTGATTCAGCGCGGGCCGAGCTCCATCCAAAACGACCCCCCGTGCCGCTCCACCGTGGCCGTATGGGGGTGGTTCCAAATCCCAGCAAGCCGCTGGGCACAGTGCGGCTGCTCTGAGACCCAGAACGCCGGCAAAATCGGGCGGTACCGCTGCGGCGCCGAAGCCACGGCTACGGCCAGCAGATACTGCTCCGAATAGCCGCGTTCGCACATGTCTTGCGGATAATCCCACGGCAAGTAGACGTCGTGGATGTGCACGAGCACGCCCTCGGGCAGGCTGGGCAACACTTCCATGAAAAGGGCCGTCACGTCCGAGTTGGGCAGCGCGCGGTGGCTGTTGTCCACGAACAATACGTCGCCCGCCTCCAGCGTGCTCCAAACCTCCGGCTCGACCTCCTCGAACGGCTTCCGCACTGCCCGATCCACCAGCGCATCTACCTCGGCCCGTGGAAACGGATCGATGCTCGTGATCTCGCACGCAAACCCCTCGGTGCGCGCGGTCCATGCAGCGAGCTTCGTGGAATTGCCGGAGCCCACCTCGACGTAGCGCTTGGGTTTGCACTCCGCTAACACCGTGTGCAGGGCGGCCATGTCTAGCCCCGGAAGGAAGCCATTGTTCCACCGCGGCATCGCCCCGTCCGGTTCGCTTCCCTCTGGCCGGATGGCGTGCAGCACCGCGGCACGGGCGGCCATCGCGTCCACCCACACTTCGACTTCCGTCCGATTCGCTTCAATGACCGCCTCCACCGGCTGCCAGCCTTCTTGTTCCGGGGTCCGGCGGGGCTTGAGCTGCACCGGGTAATCGAGAAACAAGTTCTGCCAGCGGGGGCTCAAGAAACGGTACAACGTGCGGAGCATGCCCGCGAAGGTACGCTTCCGCTCACTGCGGAGTCAGCTCGTGCGTATCGAGGTTCAGGAGGAACGAATTGCCGCCTCGCTGTACCGTCGCCAGGTTGTCGCACGTCCCATCGCCATACTCCACGTGCACGTCGGGTCCTTGCCGTTCGATGTGGACCGTCCCTGAGACCGGGTATCCGCACACCTGGTCGTGAACCACGGCGGTGAAGGTGCGCGTCCGCGTTCCCCCTTGCGGCCCGGTAACGGTGGCAGTTCCATCGCGTTGGACAATGTTGTCGAAGCAATCTTCCGTATCGTATCCCGCTAGCCAAACCGCAGTCCCCGACGCCTCCCGCGCAAAAGATGCTCCGTTGCGGACGATGCTCAGGTCGGAGGTAAAACTGTAGGTTGGTTGGCCTTCCGCATTTGCGCCGGTGAACGTGCGGGTTTTCGTGCCGTTGACGGTTCGATTGCCGACCCCGAAGTTCTCAAACGTAGCGGTCCACGTGGCCCCTTCCGTGCTCCACATGCCCCCCGTGACCACGAGCGTGATGACCCCACTGCGGGTGATGCCGTTCGGTCCCGTGCACCCGGTACCGAAGTCCACCACGACGGTGCGGGGATAGACATCCTCGCCGCTGTCCGTCAGGGTGGCACAGGTGCCGAAGGGCTGGGCGGTCCCCGCACACGGCCCACCGCCACCTCCTGGCATCGGCATGGCGGCCTCGGCCACTTCTTCGATGGCCCGGTCCGTGACTTCGGTCAAGCTCTCTGCGGTGGCGGCATCCTCGCTCAGGTTTTCACCCCGGCGGTCACATCCTGCGAGCACAGCACATGCCAGGAAGGCGGTTGCGGCAAAGGGAAGGGTCGGGAACTTCATGTGAAAAGTGGATGGGTTTCTGCACCACAAGACGCTGTGCGCATCCGGACGTTCAATCGGTACCGAAGATTTAACACGCGTTTGCATCGTACTCCGCCCGGATGCGATCCACCTGGGCGGCCGTCCATTCGCGCGTACGCCGCAGGTTTTCCTCGGGGTCTGTGCCCACAAATGTCTCCCCGAAACACACCGTGACATCGGTCCAGCGCTTTCCGAGGTGTTTCCATGCGTGGGGGATGAACGTGTCGTCCCCGACCCAAGCGATGGAAGGATCCCGGTACTCGATGGCGATGGGGGTGATGGGGAATCCGCCGTCCGCAGCAATGGCAAACATGGACGGCCGGTAGGGCCCCAGTTCCGGCCCGCGGTGGGTCGTGCCTTCCGGAAACACCACGATGCCCATGCCCGCGTCGAGCCGTTCGCGCACCGCAAACCGGGTATTCCGGCGGCTTTCGCGGTCTTTGCGGTTGACCCAAATCGTTTTCAACGCGCTCGCTCCCCAGCCGATGATGGGCCAATTCCGACTCTCGCTCCGCGCCACAAACGCCACGGGATGCTTCGCCGGCATCAGGACGGCATCCACGTAGCTGCGGTGGTTGCCCATCAGGAGGGAAGGCCCTTCCGGTGGGGCCCCTTCCCACCGCACCCGGATGCCCATCAACCGTTGGACCCCGGCGATGTAGATCAGGTACATCCGGTGCATCGCGTGCGGGTTGCCCCGGGTAAACAGGCGCACCAGGGCCAAGTTACCACCGGCCAGCGCGGTCCAAACGAGAAATCCAGGAATGCGGTAGCAGGAGCGGAGGTGGTTCACGTCGGAGGATAAGTAAGAAGGTGCAAAATACGCGCTTCCATGAAACGGACGGGAATCCACCGCATCTTGCGAAACTTCTTCGGCAATGGGCTGATGCACAGGATGTCAGCGCCACCTTCGGGATGTGGAATGCGCAGCCCTACCGCCGAGAGAAACAGCCCGTTCCCCCTGTACCACGGGGATCCACCGGGATCTGGGTAACGCGCATCCCCTACAAGCCCGTGCCCCGCGGAGCAAAAGTGGATGCGCAGCTGGTGTGTTCGCCCGGTAATCGGACAGGCTAGGACGGCAGCCGCTGGCCCTCCGCCAGGCAATTTGCCTGAGGCCTGAACTTCGCAAATTGTGTGCGCATGTTTTCCATTCACATCCGAAGAAATATCGGCTAAATCCCCTATTTCTCCATGAGCCAGCATCGCATACACCTTGCGAACATTGCCAGACTCAAACGCGGAGGAACAGCGGGCGGCCGCACGTTGGGTCCGGGCAAAGAGCACCCAGCCACACGTCTCCCGATCCAGCCGATGCACGGAGAACAACGATCCGCCGAGGTCCGCAAGCACCCGCCGTTCGAGCGTATCTCCACCCGGGCCGGAAGTTGCAATGCCACCTTCTTTCCAAACCACCGCCACGTGGGCATCGAGGAACCCATACCGGCAGCGGTAGTTCCGCGAATTCACTCCTTGCCCGGCCCTTCTTTGCCCGTGCCCAAGCCCACCGCGGCGAAGAAGAATGCCCACCGGTCGGCCCCCTCGTCGAGGATTTTCGAGGTCGGCTTGCCGGCACCGTGACCGGCGTCTTTGTCCACCCGGATCAGCACGGGTTCTGGACCCTCGTGGCAGGCTTGCAGCCGCGCGGCGAACTTGAACGAATGGGCCGGTACGACGCGGTCGTCGTGGTCTGCCGTGGTCACCAGGGTGGCAGGGTAGCGGGTTCCGGGCTTCAGATTGTGGTACGGGCTGTAAGACAGCAAGTTCTTGAAGTGAACTTCTGAGCTATCGGCACACCCGTATTCCGGAATCCAGCCCCAACCGATGGTGAACTTGTGGTACCGGAGCATGTCCATCACGCCGACAGCAGGGAAGGCGACGGCGGCCAGTTCCGGCCGCTGCGTCATCACGGCTCCGACGAGCAAACCGCCGTTCGATCCGCCTGCGATTCCGAGCCGCTCCGATCGGGTATAACCCGCTTCGATGAGGTGTTCGCCTGCGGCGATGAAGTCGTCAAACACCTGCTGCTTCTTGAGGAGCATGCCGGCTTGGTGCCAGGCTTCGCCAAATTCTCCACCGCCGCGCAGATTCGGCATCGCATAGACGCCACCGCGCTCGAGCAGCAGCAGGATGGACGGATTGAAAGACGGGGTCAGGCTGATGTTGAAACCGCCGTACGCGTAGAGGTAGGTGGGACGGTTGCCGTCCTTTTCGATGTCTTTGCGGTGCACGACGAACATGGGCACTTTCGCGCCGTCCGAAGAGGTGTACCACACCTGCTCCGCGACGTAATCCTCCGGCTCGAAATCCACTTTCGGTTCGGCGAACAAGCTGGAGGTGCCACGGGCGATGTCGTAGCGGTAGACCGAGGTGGGGTGGGTAAAGGACGTGAAAGAGTAGAAGGTCTCCGTGGCGTCTGCTCGGCCGCCGAAGCCGCCCGCCGAACCAGTGGCAGAGGGAAGGGCGATTTCGCGGGGATTGCTGCCGTCGAGTGCGGTTTGGACCACGGCACTGCACGCATTGCGCAAGTAGGTGGCAAACAACTGCCCGCCCACATGGGTCACGGCTTCGAGGAGGTGCTCGCTCTCTGCGAGGACCTCCGTCCATGCGGTGCGGTCCTGCGCGCGAGCGGGATCCGCCGCGACGAGCCGGTACTTCGGCGCACCGATGTCTGTGAGCACCAGGAACTTACCGCTCACATGGTCCACCACGGAGCTGTGGGTGTCAAAACCGTCCACGAGCACCTGCCAGCCCTTTTTCGATTGCTGCAAATCCATGAAATGCAGGCTATTGCCATCCGTCCCGGTCGAGGTGTTCAGGATGAGGTAGCGGTTGTCCTCGGTGGCGGAAGCGAAGTGGTAGCGGTTCGGTTCAGCATCGTCCCGGAAGACGAGACGGTCTGCGGACTGCGGCGTTCCGATTGCGTGGAAATAGACGCTGTGGAAGGTGTTCTCTGCACTGAGCGCGCTCCCGTCCGGAGTGGGGTACCGGCTGTAGTAAAAGCCGTTGCCTACCCAGCTGGTTCCGCTGAACTTCACCCACTTCAGGACGTCGCCAGTTTCTTCGCCGGTGGTCAGGTCCACCACGCGGATTTCCTGCCAGTCCGAGCCGCCCTCGCTCCGGATGACGGTGAGGTAACGGTCGTCGTCGGAGGCCTCGCCGAGGGTGGCGGTGACCGTTCCGTCCTTGCTCAGGGCATTCGGGTCCAGGAAGACGCGGTCGGGACCGTTGAGCGAATCGCGGACGTACCAGACGCTTTGGTTTTGGAGCCCGTCGTTCTTCGCGACGTAGTAGCGGCTTCCGATGCGGCGTGGCATGCCGATTTTCTCGTAGTTGTAGAGGGCTTCGTAGCGCGCGCGGAGCTCGGGTAGAACGGGGATGGAGTCGAGGAAGGCGCGGGTGACGGCGTTTTGGGCGTCGACCCACGCGCCGGTTTCTTCGGAGCGGTCGTCTTCTAGCCAGCGGTAGGGGTCGGGGACGGCTACGCCCCAAAGGGTGTCCACGACCGTCGAGTCCACACGGGTGACGGGGTAGGTCAGGTTCGGTTCCATGAAAGCGAGGTTCGGATCCACAGCGTCCGGGCCGCTGCACGCGGCCAGGAGCAGGGCAGATGCGGCGGGGAGGAGAAAAATTTGGCGCATAGCAGAGAAATTGCCCGCCAAACTTACCACAACTTTGTGCCCATGAAGAGCCACGAAATCGACTACCGCATCTACGGCGACGACCTGCAAGCCGTTGAAATCACGCTGGATCCGCACGAGACGGTCATTGCCGAAGCCGGCGCGATGAACTGGCTGGAGGACGGCATCAACTTCGAGACGCGCATGGGCGACGGTTCGCAACCGAACCAAGGGATGATGAGCAAGTTGCTGAACGTGGGCAAGCGCCTGCTGACCGGCGAATCCATCTTCATGACGCACTTCACGAACCTCGGAACCGGACGCAGCAACGTCGCCTTCGCGGCTCCGTATCCCGGCAAAATCATTCCGGTGGACTTGTCGCAGGTGGGCGGGCGCATCATTTGCCAAAAAGACAGCTTCCTCTGCGCGGCCTACGGAACCGAGGTGACCATCGCCTTCAACAAGCGCCTCGGAGCGGGCTTTTTCGGGGGCGAGGGATTCATCCTGCAGCAGCTCCGCGGCGACGGGTTGGCCTTCGTGCATGCAGGAGGCACGGTGGTGCGCAAAGAGTTGCGCGGCGAAACGCTCCGTGTGGACACGGGCTGCATTGTGGGATTTGCTGGTGCCATTGAATACGACATCGAGCGGGCAGGCAACTTGAAGTCGATGTTCTTCGGGGGGGAAGGGTTGTTCCTAGCGACGCTTCGGGGAACCGGAACGGTGTGGCTGCAGTCCCTGCCCTTCAGTCGGTTGGCCGATCGCATCCTCGCGCATGCGCCCTCGGGTGGCGGTCGTGGCCGGGAGGAGGGAAGTGTCCTCGG
>CAMCYM010000069.1 GCA_945883885.1 Chryseobacterium gleum | reverse complement strand
TGCGCCACAAATCTGCGAGCAGGATGGCCAATGTGGAGGTCTTGATCCCGCCGGCGGTAGAACTTGAAGAGCCACCGATGGTCATCAACACGATGGTGATGAGCAACATCGGGACTCCCATCAGGTGGAAGTCGAAGGTGTTGAAGCCCGTCGTCCTTGCAGACACGCTTTGGAAGACAGCAGTCGTGAACGCGCCGAAGGGGCTGGACCCTTTCAGGATGCCATTGAACTCCAGGAGGTAAAAGAGGCCGGCCCCGACAACTACGAGGATCAGGGAAAAGTAGATGGCAATCTTGGACGAAAAGCTGATTTGCCGCCACGGTTGCCGCATCCGTTCTCTCAGTCTTTCGCGGTCAAACAGGTCAAACAACGGTACAAGCCCCAGCGCACCGGCGAACATGACCCCGGTTATGACCCATTGCGCAAGCCACGACGTTGCGACGCCTGTCGCCATGAGATTGCCCGGGAACAATGAGATTCCGGCATTATTGAATCCGGTTACGGCGTGGAACAATGACACGAACCAACGCGGTCCTGCTTGGGAAAAGTCGACCTCGGGGGACCATGTCAGGTACAGCCCGATGGCGGCAAGGAGTTCGATTCCGAAAACGTACATCAACACCTTGCGCATCATGCCCGATCCGGCGATGAAGGTTTCGGTGTGGTAAAAATCCTCGATTACGTCATGCTGCTTGATGCCGATACCGAACCTGGAAACCAGCATCAACAAGGTGCCAAATGAAATCAGATTGATGCCTCCCAACTGCACCATGGCTAAAATGACCCAATGTCCCTTCATGGTGAAATAGAGGGCGGGGTCCACGGTGACCAGTCCGGTAACACACGTCGCACTGGTGGCCGTAAACAGGGCGTCGAGGAAAGGCATCCCCCCTGGCGCTCGCGACATTTCTGGAAGCATCAAGAGCCCCGTTCCGATGGCAATGATGCCGACAAAGCTCAAGATAAAGATCAGCGCCGGATTCAGGCGGATTTTCGGCAGTACGTTCGAGCGGCGGACGAGCTCAAGCCCCACGATCACAATGAAATAGGCTTGGATGAAAACGGCGTAGATCTCCGCCACAACGGGTATCCCCAGCGATTCCAGCAGCCGACTGACAATGAGTTCTCCGGACACCAAGTCGCTGATGCCTTCGGCGAGCAACAAGGTCATGACAGTCCCCTCGAACCAGGTCCGCCGCAGATAACTCAATGGCTGAAAGTCATACAACAGCTTGATGAAGTACTGGGCGACATAAAAGCCGAAGGCAGAACGAATCCCATCGACCAGCAAGCTGGCTTGGCTGCTGGAATGCGGGAATCCGTAGTACCCGACGAACAGCACCAAGGCTGCAGCAGACACCAGCAAGTTGAGCACGCGCAACGTGGCAAGCACGGGGCCTTTCGAACCGTACAGGACCACGTTGATGCGCTCCCGGAATTCTTGGATGTTCATGGCGCAGGTGGATACAGGACAGACCACTCTGCCCGCAACTCGGCGAGGGTCAGCGGATGCACCCCGGGCCGTTCGCAGGCGAGGCCGCCGGCCAGGTTCGCGGCTTCGGCCAAGGCCACCGGTCCGACCCCGCAGGCGAGCAACAGCGCCGCCACGGCAATCACGGTATCTCCAGCACCGCTTACATCGACGATCTCACGGGGATGCGCGGGCCTTCGTTCATGCAAGACGCCGAGATGCGGAGCATGCACCCATACCCCGAGCTCGCTCAAAGTCACCAGCGCAATTTCAGGATGCAACGCGGCGAGCAACACCTCGATGGCGGCCTCAATTTCACTTGAGTTATTCTTTGTAATTCTATGTTTTCCAGTTCCTTCCTTGAGTTCTTTCAAGTTAGGCTTGAACAATTGAACTCCGCGGTAGATGGAGAATTGCCGCAGCTTCGGGTCCACTGCAACCGGGATGGAACGTGCGGCACAGGCCGCGAGCATGCCCGGGATGGTGACGGCCGTGAGCACGCCTTTGTCGTAGTCCTCGAGGATGACGACATGGGGAAGGTGGCGGTCGAGAAGTTCCGTAAATGCGGCGACAAGGTCCAGCGCGAGTTCACGGGATACCGGCTGGGTAGATTCCTCGTCCGTCCGCAGCAGATGCTGCCCCGCGCTCATCAGGCGGGTCTTGACCGTCGTCGGGCGCTCGGGGTCCCCAAGCACCGCCGAGGTGTCTACGCCACGGGTGTGCAGGAGGTCCTTGAGCGCTGCCCCAGCCGGGTCGTTCCCGACCAACGCGCAAACCGCCACGTGGCCGCCTAAAGCCCGCACGTTTTCTGCGACGTTGGCGGCTCCACCCGGGCGGGAATCTCGTCGTACGACGTCCAGAACCGCCACAGGTGCCTCCGGACTTACACGGTTTACTTCGCCGATGACGTATGCGTCGAGCATGATGTCACCTGCGACCACGACCCGCAAGTCAGAAAACCGGTCGAAGGCAGCAAGGACCCCGGGGTTCATTTCAGCGCAGCTACAGCCCGTTCAATGCGCGCAGCTGCTTCCACCAGGGCTTCTTCCGACGCCGCATAGGAAAGCCGAATGCAATCCGGAGCGCCGAAGGGCGTGCCAGCCACGACGGCCACGTGGGCTTCACTCAGCAGGTACAGAGCGAGGTCATCGGAGGTGGCGATTTGGCCACCGGCGTGTTCTTTTCCGAGCACGGCCGAGACGTCGGGGAAGAGGTAAAACGCGCCCGGCGGGCAATTGACTTTGAATCCCGGCACGCGTTCGAGGCCTGCGATCATGAGATCGCGGCGGCGCAGGAAGGCGTCCCGCATGCCATCGGCGATGGAGGGGTCCGCGTCGACCGCTGCGGCGGCGGCGGCTTGGGCGATGCTGCACGGCGCGGAGGTCATTTGGCTCTGGATGGTCGAACAGGCGTCGGCAATCCATTTGGGCGCGCCGAGGTATCCAAGTCGCCAACCGGTCATGGCGAACCCCTTCGAGACCCCGTTGACCGTGATGGTCCGGTCGTACATCCCCTCGAGCGCGGCAAAACTCGCGTGCGACCCGGTAAAATTGATCAATTCGTAGATTTCATCGCTGATAACCAGCACATTCGGATGCTGGCGCAATACGGCCGCAAGCGATTCGAGTTCTTCGCGGGTGAAGACCGATCCGGACGGATTGCAGGGCGACGAGAAGATGAGAAGCCGTGTGCGCGGGGTGATGGCGGCTTCGAGTTGTGCGGCCGAAATCTTGTATTCCTCCTCGATGCTTGTGGGAAGCACGACGGGCACACCGTCCGCCAGCCGCACCAAATCTTCGTAGCTCACCCAGTACGGCGCCGGCAAAATGACTTCATCGCCCGGATTGATCAAGGCGAGGACCGCGTTTGCGATGGTCTGTTTTGCACCGTTCGATACCACAATGGCATCCGCGGAATAGTTCAAGCCGTTGTCGCGCAAGAACTTGCGTGAGATGGCTTGGCGCAAGGCGACCGTGCCGGGTACCGGCGTGTAGTGGCTGTCGTTCCCGCGGATGGCGGCGATTCCCGCTTCCTTGATGGGTTCCGGTGTATCAAAATCCGGCTCACCGAGCGAAAGGGAGATGACATCGATGCCCTGGTCTTTCAACTCCCGGGCCTTGCGGGCCATGGCGAGGGTGGCACTCTCTGTGAGGCGGCCGAGGAGGGCGGAGGTACGGGGTGCGGTCATGCGCAAGAAAGGATTCTGTGCAAAAGTAACGGGAAGCTCAACGCGACCGCGGCAGCAGGGCCAAACCGATCAAGGTCAATGCCCCATTGACCGGCAGCAAGGCAAATCCGAAGCTGAATCCGTAGTGCGTCGTCAAGGAGCTCTCTAACAGGTAGCAAATCAACGGGCTGAGCACCGCCACCACCGGAATCCAGCGGTCTGCCGGACGGGACCGGAACAACAGCCCGTACCCGAACATGCCCAGCAGCGGACCGTAGGTGTAATTCGCGGCCGTGAAAATGGCGGCCACGACGCTGCCGTCCGCTACCGAACGGAACGCCACCATCACCGCAACAAGAACTCCGGCCATGACCAGGTGCACGCGTTTGCGGATGGCAAGGGCTTCGGCGTCGGGCTTTGAAGGTGTATCCAGAAGGTCCACGCACGTGGAAGTGGTCAAGGCCGTCAATGCGCCGTCTGCGGAGCTCAGGGCTGCAGCCAGCAAGCCGATGAGGAACAGAAGCCCCACCGCCGGACCGAGGTGGCCGTCCAGGGCGACGGTGGGAAACAGGGCGTCTGCGGCCGGCAGCGGCAGGCCCGTCGTGTCCCAAAACGCATACAGCAGAGCACCGAGCACGAGAAACAGCAGGTTGATGCCGATGAGGACGGTGGAGAAGGACAGCATGTTCGTTTGGGCTTCCCGGAGGTTTCGGCAGGCCAAATTCTTCTGCATCATGTCCTGGTCGAGTCCAGTCATGGCCACTGCGACGAATGCCCCTGCAACCAGGTGCTTGACCGCATGGTTTGGGGCACTCCAGTCGTCCCATACCCACCACCGCGTGCGGCCCGTTTCTACAAGGCGTGCAGGGACCTCCGCCCACGTCCAGCCCAGTGCATCGACGGCCAGGCACACCGTTGCCACCAAAGCGCCCAGCATGGCGGCGGTTTGGAGCGTATCCGTCCAAACAATCGTGCGCATGCCACCTTTCCGCGTGTAGAGCCAAATCAACGCAATAAGCCCCGTAGAAATCAACGTCGCAGCGAGCGGAAAGGACCCTTCTGGTTCGCTGATTCCCAGTGGTTTCAGGACGAAGATCTCCAAAACAAGCACCACGAGGTAGAGCCGGAAAGCCGACCCGATGATGCGGCTGAGCAGAAAAAATGCCGCCCCGGTCTGGTACGCGTGCGGCCCGAATCGATCCCCGAGGTACCGGTAAATGCTCGTCAACCCCGTTCGGTAATACAACGGGAGCAAAACGCCCACGATGAACACATACCCGAAAAAGTACCCGATCACCATCTGCATGTAGGTGAAGCCCTGCTCTCCGACCCATCCCGGCACGCTGATGAAGGTCACGCCACTGAGTGATGTGCCGATCATCCCGAACGCCACCACGTACCAGGGTGCTGCGCGGCCGGCAAGGAAAAAATCTGTGTCACCCGAGCCACTTGTTGCACCGCGGGAGGTGCGCGCAGCTACGATGTACAAGAGGGCAAAGTAGCCGATCAGGGTGGCCAGGATGAGGAGAGGATGCATGGGCCCCAAAGATGCATCAGGCCCGCGCCCGGCCGTACCTTCGTCCGCATGGAACTGCCTTCCCGGCTGCTCGAGGCCGCGGTAGACCGCATTGCTTCGCTGCCCGGCATCGGGCGAAAGACGGCACTGCGGCTGGCGCTGCATCTCCTCCGCACCGACGCGGAGCGTGTGCACGGACTCGCCCGCGCACTCACCGAGATGCGGGACGGAGTGCGTCCGTGCGGGGAGTGCTATGCAGCGACGGAAGGTCCGCTGTGCACCGTGTGTGCGGACCCCGCTCGATCTGCGCATCTGATCTGTGTCGTCGAGGATTTGCGCGATCTGCTCGCCATCGAGGGCATCGGCACATACCGCGGTCGCTACCACGTGCTCGGTGGACTCATCAGCCCGATGGACGGCGTGGGCCCTGCGGATCTCCACATCGCCGCACTCGAAGACCGGCTCGCGGCGCTTCCTGCGGACGGCGAGCCGGAAGTCCTCTTCGCGCTGCCTACCACCATGGAAGGCGAAACCACGGCCTACTACGTGTACCGCCGCATTGCCGGACGCGTCGCGAAAGTGACGGCCTTGGCGCGCGGCGTGGCGGTAGGCGATGACCTGCAGCACGCGGACGAAGCCACCCTGGCACAGTCCATTCGGGCCCGCATTCCCTACACGCCATGACGCAAACGGGCATGGACCTGTCGGTCATCGTGGTGAATTACAATGTGGAGCACTTCCTTGCGCAGTGCCTCACCTCGGTGAGCAGGGCCGTGGCCGATGCCGAGCGTCACGGGTACCGGTGCGAAGTGGTGGTGGTGGACAACCGCTCGGTCGACGGATCGTGTGCGATGGTGCGCCAGCGTTTTCCGGGGGTCCAGCTGATGGCGCTGGAGGAAAACGTGGGGTTCGCCCGCGCGAACAATTTGGCCATCCGCACAACGACAGGCCGCTACGTGCTCCTGTTGAACCCGGACACGGTCGTGCAGGAGGATACCTTTCGCGTGACGTGTGCCTTTGCCGACGCGCATCCACGCCTCGGGGGCTGCGGCGTTCCGATGTACGACGGCAACGGCCGCTACCTTCCTGAATCGAAACGCGGCCTTCCGACCCCCTGGGCGGCGTGTTGCAAGATCACCGGAGTGTACCGGTTAGCGCCCGGGTCGAAGCGGCTGAACCGTTACTATATGGGCCATCTCCCCCGCAATCAGGATGCGGAGATAGAGATTCTTTCTGGGGCGTTCATGTGGATGCGCCGTGAGGCTTTGGACCAAGTAGGGCTGCTGGACGAGGCGTACTTCATGTACGGAGAGGACATCGATTTGAGCTGGCGCCTGATCCAAGGGGGCTGGGAAAACCACTATTTCGCTGGGACGCGGATCATTCATTACAAGGGCGAAAGCACGAAGAAAGGCTCGTTGAACTACGTACTCGTCTTTTACCGGGCGATGGGCATTTTCGCGCGGACGCACTTCGCGGGGCGCGAGGCGCGGCTGTTGCTGCTCGCGATCCATGCGGCGATTTGGGTGCGTGCGGCCCTGGCGGTGCTTTCGCGGCTGGCGACGCGGTGGGGGCCTCCGTTTCTGGATGCCGTGGCGGGGTATGCGGGGTTGTGGGGGGTGCTCGCGGCCTACGGTCGCTTCGCCCAAATTGCCTACGCAGCCCCCCTTGTCGGCAGCTCCTTGGCCGTCTACACCGTTGTTTGGGTCGCTTTGTTGGCGTTGCGCGGGGCCTACGACCGGCCATGGCGTCCCGGCGCCACCGCCCGCGGCCTGCTGACCGGCACGCTGCTCTTGCTGGTGATCTACGCCCTGCTTCCCGAATCCCTTCGATTCAGTCGGGCCATCTTGCTGCTGGGAACCGGTTGGATGGCTGGGGTCACCTTCGGTCTGCGGACGTTGCTCTTCGGGAACCACTGGGCCCGGCGGCGCGGCCTCAACCGCCTCATCGTCGCCGGACCGGAAGACGCATCGCAGATCCTGGCGGTGGTCCGCAGCAGGGGGGAAGAGGGGAACGAGCCGCTGGGCCTGGATCCCCGCACCAGTCGGCCCGCGGATGCGGCCGCTCCTGCGGAACTGCGGTACATCGGAGTGCTCGGTGACCTGTCCGAAGCCCTGCGCGTGCACCGCATCGACGAAGTGATTTTCAGCGGACGGGATGTATCTGCTTCGGACATCATTGCATCGATGGCCACCGCGGCCGATTCGGGCGCTTCGTTCCGCATCGCATGGTCGGACGGAGGCGCCTGGGTAGGTCCAGGCGGTCCCATGTCCGATCCGCTCTTCGGGTTGCAACGCTCCATCCACCTGCCGGCCGGCCGCCGCGAGAAGCGAACGTTTGATTGCGCCATGGCGGCCTTGCTGCTGCTTGGATCGCCAGCGCTCGCGGTCACTGGACGCACGTCGTGGATTCCCCTGGCGTGGGACGTACTTCTCGGCAGGGCCACTTGGGTGGGCTATGCGGGGTCAGGTTCTGGCCTGCCGACCTTTCAACGGGCCATTCTTCCACGCGCAAGAGGGGAGGAGGAGCGCATCGCTGCACGGCTGGATGTGCATTACGCACGGGACTACCGGATCCTCACCGACCTGAGGGTCGTCCTCGACGCCTTAATTTCGCACCCACGAATTCCACACCATGTCCACATTTGACATCCTCCTGCCGAAAATGGGCGAAAGTGTCGCCGAAGCCACCATCACCCGGCTGCTCGTACAACCGGGCGAATCGGTCGCTTCCGATGCGCCCATCGTAGAGATTGCTACGGACAAGGTCGACAGCGAGGTGCCTGCACCGGAAGATGGGGTGCTGGTGGAGTGGTTGGTGGCCGAAGGCCAAACCGTGCAAGTGGGCATGCCCCTCGCACGGTTCGCGCCCGCCTCCGCCTCCGCCTCCTCAGCGCCCCCC
>CAMCYM010000068.1 GCA_945883885.1 Chryseobacterium gleum | reverse complement strand
AAGCGCTTCATGGGCTGCGGAGGCTGTGGTGCGCTCAGGCGCGGGGGGGCTGGGTGCGCGGGGCTTGCGGGGAATCTGCGAAGCAATCCTGCGCGATGCCATGTTCGAACTTCCCGGAACCGGGGCCGATCGGCTGCACGTGGACCGGGCATTTGCAGAAGGGAAGTACGCAGCAGAAGGCGGAACCTCCCTCCGGGTGGCCTAACATTCGAAGCCATGGCGAGGAGTGAAACCCCGTTGATGCAGCAGTATGCACGGGTGAAGAAAGACCACCCCGATGCCATCCTGCTGTTCCGCGTCGGGGACTTCTACGAGACATTCGGTGAAGACGCCATCCGTGCTGCGGGCATCCTCGACATTGTCCTGACGAAACGGGGGAATGGAAGTGCCTCGGAAATCGAATTGGCTGGCTTTCCTCACCATGCGCTCGACACCTACCTGCCTCGGCTGGTCCGCGCGGGCAACCGGGTTGCCGTATGCGACCAACTCGAGGACCCGAAGCTTGCAAAGGGAATCGTCAAGCGCGGGGTCACAGAGGTGGTCACCCCAGGAGTTGCCTTCCACGACCAGCTGCTTCCTCCCCGCGCAAACAACTTCTTGGCGGCAGTTCATTTGACGCGCAACGGCTGTGGAATCGCCTTGTGCGATGTGTCTACAGGCGAGTTCTTTGCCGCGCAAGGGACCCCGGAGCACATCGATCGCCTGCTGCGTTCGCACCGGCCTTCCGAGCTTTTGGTCGCACGCCCGATGGAGCAAGAGGCGCGGCTGCTCTTCGGCGACCTCGCTCCGATGTTCCGGCTAGAAGACTGGGTGTTCAAGCCGGAGTATGCCGCGGGCCAAATCGAACGCGCACTCGGTGCACGGTCGCTCAAAGGCTTCGGCCTGGAATCGGATCCGCTCGCGGGCATCGCTGCAGGTGCCATCCTCCACTACCTCGGAACCACCCAGCACAGCCACATTCCCCACCTCCAAGGGATCCGGCGCATCGGAGAAGCCGGCCACCTGTGGCTGGACCGGTTCACCCTGCGCAACCTCGAGCTCTTAGAACCCACCCACCCCGACGGAACGGCGCTGATTTCTTTGCTGGACCGAACCGCGACGCCCATGGGTGGACGGTGCATGCGCCGCTGGATGGCCATGCCCCTGACCGAGCTGGAGGGCATCGAGGCCCGGCATGCGGCCGTAGGCGCTCTGCTCGAAGATGCTGCGCTCCGAACAGAACTCCGCGCCGTATTAGGGTCGGTCGGAGATTGTGAGCGTTTGACGGCCAAGGCTGCGACTGGACGCATCACACCGCGCGAGCTGGTGCACCTTCGCCGGGGCCTCCACGGGGCCCATGCCGTGGCCGGCTTGCTCGAGGGGGCATCGGCCTTCCTCGGTCACCTCGAGCGCCTCGTCCCAGCGGATACTCTGCTGCGCCGATTAGATGCCGAACTCGAGGACGAAGCCCCGCCCGCAGTGGTCCGCGGCGGGGTCATTCGGCCGGGCATCCATCCGGAACTCGACGCATTGCGAGAACTCAAGTCCGACGCCTCCGCTGCCCTCGATGCAGTCTGTACGCGCGAATCCGCACGTTCCGGCATTCCGTCGCTGAAAGTTGCCTTCAATGCGGTCTTCGGGTACTACCTCGAAGTGCGGCATGCACACCGCGATAAGGTGCCGGCAGATTGGATCCGCAAGCAAACCTTGACGCAAGCGGAGCGCTACATCACGCCCGAGCTCAAAGAACTCGAAACGCGCATCTTGGACGCTGAATCACGGACCGTTCAACTCGAACAGCAGTGCTTCGACGCCCTCATCGACACGGTCATCCCCGAGCTCGAAGGCCTGATGGAAAATGCCCGGGTCCTGGCAGAACTTGATGTTCTGGTCAGCTTCGCAGAAGTCGCAGAAACGTTCGGATACGTGCGGCCCCGGATGCATACCCGCCACGGCATCCGCATCCACGGCGGACGGCATCCCGTCATCGAACGCATGCTGCCTCCGGGCGAACCGTACGTAGCGAACGATGTAGAGCTGGATCCAGAACAGGCCCAAATCCTGATGGTGACCGGCCCGAACATGGCCGGGAAATCCGCGCTGCTGCGGTCGACCGCGCTCATTTGTTTGTTAGCCCAAACAGGGTCCTACGTCCCTGCCCGCGCAGCGGATTTGGGCGTGCTCGACCGCATCTTCACCCGCGTCGGCGCCTCAGACAACCTCTCCCGCGGGGAGTCCACGTTCATGGTCGAAATGAACGAGACGGCGGCCATCCTGAACAACCTGACGGACCGCAGTCTCGTGCTGCTCGACGAAATCGGCCGGGGAACAAGCACCTATGACGGGGTCAGCATCGCATGGGCAGTTGCCGAGTTTCTCCACGAACACCCGCGCCACCGCGCCCTGACGTTGTTTGCCACCCACTACCACGAACTCAACGACATGCACTCCCATTTCCCGCGGGTGGTGAATGTCAACGTCAGCGTGAAGGAAATCGACGGCCGGGTGGTCTTCCTCCGCAAACTCGAGCCGGGAGGCAGCAACCACAGCTTCGGCATCCACGTGGCACGGCTTGCCGGCATGCCCCGAAAGGTCGTGGAACGGGCAGACGATGTGCTCAAGCAGCTGAGCGGCAGGCACGTCGACGAGCAGGTTGCTGGCACTCCCGTAGCGCGGCAGACCGGCGAGTTCCAGCTGTCCATGTTCACGCTCGACGACCCGGTGCTGGTCGGAATACGGGATGTGCTGCTGGGGCTAGACATCGACGTTCTAACGCCCGTTGAGGCGCTGGTCAAGCTCCACGAAATCCGGAGCGTCCTGACCGGCAAAAAGTGAGCCGTGTGGCTTAAAGTGCCGCGAGCAAGAGGTCGAGGTCCTTGTGCGGCATGTCGCGTTCGCCGGCGATTTCTGCGTGGGTCAAGGTGCCGTTGAACATGTAGACACCGCTGCGGGCGAGGCGGTTTTTGCGAATGGCCGATTCGATGCCGCCGTCGCCTGCGAACTCGAGGAGCATCGGGGCGAAGATGTTGCTCAGCGCCTTGGAAGCTGTGCGGCTCACCCGGGACGGGATGTTAGGAACGCAGTAGTGGATCACGCCAAACTCGAGGAACGTGGGCCGTTCGTGCGAGGTAATGCGGCTGGTCTCGAAACAACCGCCCCGGTCGATGGAGACATCGACGACGACGGTGCCACGGCGCATCGCGGCCACCATCGGCTCCGATACGACCAGCGGCGTGCGACCGCCTGTGCCGCGCAGCGCCCCGATGGCCACATCCGCCGTGCGCAACGCCTCCTCCAGTACGGAAGGCTGCAGGGTGGAGGTCCAAAGCCTTTGGCCCACAGCATTCTGCAGGCGGATCAACCGGTGGGGGCTGTTGTCAAAAAGCTTGACGGAGGCGCCGAGGCCGATCGCGGCCCGGGTGGCAAATTCCGCGACGGTGCCCGCCCCGATGATGACCACCTCGGAAGGTCGCACACCCGAGACGCCTCCCAGCATGGTGCCACGCCCTTCCGGTCCGGCCAGCAGTTCGCCCGCGATGAGCATCGCACTGTTGCCGGCGATTTCGCCCATGGCCCGCACGAGCGGCACGATGCCATCGTGGTTCGTGATGAAGTCCCAGGCGATGGCGGTCGTTTTCTTTGCGGCGAGGGCCTCGAGTAGCCCGTCTTGCTGAATGCTGAGCTGGAGGGCGCTGATGAGGGTTTGGCGCATGCCCATCAACTCCACTTCGTCCAACGAAGGCGGCTCCACCTTGATCACGATGCCGGTCGTGAACACCTGCTTGCGGTCGTACACAATGCGCGCGCCCGCCTCGCTGTAATCTGCGTCTGTGTAGTGGGACTGGTTGCCCGCGCCGGTCTCGACGAGCACCTGGTGGCCGCGGGCCACGAGCAGCGCAACGGCTTCCGGCACCAAGGCGACCCGCTTCTCCTGCAGGCTGTGCTCCTTCGGAATGCCGATGACGAGCTCGCTCCCCCGGACGGGCACTTGGAGCAACTGTTCAGCCGGGAGCAGCGAGGCCTCGCGTGCAAGGGATCGGATGCGGGATTCCTCCATCGCAGCCGAAAATACACAATCCGACCTACGGAACGAGGAGTTCCCACGTGCGCACCCCCATAGGAGTGGCCGTGATGCGCAGTCGGACGGCATCCGGAGGCAGCAACCCTGCAGCGCGGTCCGCCCATTCGACCAGGCAAATTCCGGGCCCATCGTAGTACTCCTCCAGGCCGATTTCCATGGCTTCCGACTCGTTTTCAAGCCGGTACAGGTCCATGTGGTACACCGCCTTGCCTGCATGCGTGCGGTAGGCATGCACCAGGGCGAACGTCGGACTGGCCACTTCGGCTTCAAATCCCCAGACCGCCCCGAGCGCTCGGACGGTCGTGGTTTTCCCTGCCCCCATCTCCCCCTCGAGTGCAACCACACCATCTGGCCCCGCCGCCGCCTCGATCTCCACTGCCAACTCCGCTGCAGCCCGCGGCAGTTCCGCCTCCGAAGCCACCGAACGCGACCACCTGCGCGTCATCGCGGATCGAGTTCCACCCACGGAACGATGACCTCCGGCAGCGAAATGCCGCCGTGCTGGAAGGTGTCGCGGTACAGCTGCACGAAGTGGTTTTGGTTGTTCGGGTACACGAGAAAGTCCCGTCCACGCGCGAAGATGTAGGCGCTGCTGACATGCGGGCGTGGCAGGCCAAACCGGTCGGGGTGGCGCACTTCGAATACTTCAGACGCCGCGTAGCCGAGGTTGCGCCCCACCTTGTACCGCAGGTTCGGATTCGTATCGCGTTCGCCGCGCACCACGACCGGCTGATCGACCGGAACTGTTCCGTGATCGGTCGTCACCACGACCCGCGCCCCAGTCGCGGCCATGGCCTCGAGCAGTTCCCGCAAGGAGCTGTGGTTGAACCACGACAACGTCAGCGAGCGGTAGGCGGCTTCGTCCGAGGCCAACTCGCGGATCACCTCCATGTCCGTCCGCGCGTGCGACAGCATGTCCACGAAATTGTACACCACGGCCGTCACCGCATTCGACTTCGTGGCGTGGAATCCTTCGAGCAACCGCTTGCCCGCTTGCAAGTTTGCCACCTTGTGGTAGCTGTGTTTGCCTTCCACGCCCATCCGCTGCAGCAACCTGGACAGCAGCTCCCCCTCGTGGACATTCTTGCTTCCCTCTGCGTCCTCGTCCACCCAAAGCTCCGGATACACCCGCGCAATCTCCGCCGGCGTCATCCCCGCAAACAGCGCATTCCGAGCATACTGCGTGGCCGTGGGCAACATCGAGAAATACGGCTCGCTGCGGGTGATTCGGAACCGGTCCGCCAGGAGCGGCTCGATCATGCGCCACTGATCCCACCGCAAATTGTCGACGACCACCAGGTACACCGGCCGGCCAGCGGCCTCCGACACCGTGCGCGGCAACCGCTCGGGCAGCAACCGGTGGGATAGCACCGGAGTGTCTGCATCCGGATGCGCCAGCCAATCCCCGTAATGCGTCTCCACAAACCGCACAAACTGCCGCTCCGCCTCGCCAAACTGCATCTCCAGCACTTCCCGCATCCCCGTATCCTCCGATTCCTCGAGCTCCAGCTTCCACCCGATGAGTTCCCCATAGAGCTCCGTCCATTCCGCTGCATTCAAGCGACTTCCGAGTCGCAGTCCGAGGTCCCGGAAGGCCTGCTGGTAGGCGGACATCGCCTTTTCCGACACCAGTCGCCGCTCGTCCAAATGCTTCTTCAGCACGAGCAACAGCTGGTTCGGATTCACGGGTTTGATCAGGTAGTCGTTGATTTTCGAGCCGATGGCCTGCTCCATCAGGTGCTCCTCTTCGCTCTTCGTGATCATCACGACGGGCAGGTGCGGACGGATGGCCTTGATCCGCGTGAGCGTTTCGAGTCCCCCGATGCCCGGCATTTGTTCGTCGAGGAAGACCATGTCAAACAAGTGGTTCGACGTGATTTCCTGCACGGCCTCGACGCCGCTGTTCACGCCCGTCACCGTGTAGCCGCGGGCCTCGAGGAAGAGGATATGCGGCCGAAGCAGGTCGATTTCGTCATCGGCCCAAAGGATGTGCGGCGAACGGTTCATGTACAAAGGATCGTGGAACAGCTGCAAGGTAGGGGTCGGCGGGCGGGCGGGCACCGGTATCTTGCGCTCAGAATGGCATCCGCCCGCTCGCCCAAAATCATCAACGACCCGGTCTACGGTTTCATTGCCCTGCGTCATCCTTTGGCGCTGCGGCTGATGGACCATCCCTACATGCAGCGGCTGCGCCGCATCGCACAGTTAGGTCTCTCCCACTACGTCTACCCCGGCGCCGTCCACAACCGCTTCCACCATGCCATCGGTGCCATGCACCTCATGCAAGAAGCCATAGACGTCTTGCGCAGCAAGGGCATCGAAATCTCGCACGAAGAAGACGAAGCGGCCTGCATGGCCATCCTGCTGCACGACGTCGGCCACGGCCCATTCAGCCATGCGCTCGAACACAGCATCGTAGCCGGCGTGCACCACGAGGACCTCTCTGCCCTCATCATGTCCCGGCTCAACGAAGACCTCGGCGGCGCCCTCGACACCGCAATCTCCATCTTCAACGACCACCACCCGCGTCGGTTTTTGCACGACTTGGTATCGTCCCAGCTTGACATGGACCGCCTGGACTACCTCGCGCGGGACAGCTTCTACTCCGGAGTGGCAGAAGGGAAGGTGGGCAGCGAGCGCATCATCAAGATGCTCCACGTGGTGGACAACCGGCTGGTCATCGAAGAGAAGGGCATCTACTCCATCGAAAAGTTCCTCGTCGCAAGGCGGTTGATGTACTGGCAGGTGTACCTCCACCGGACCGTGCTGAGCGCAGAACACATGCTCATGCACTTGTTGCGCCGTGCTGCAGAACTCACGCGCGCAGGCACCCCCGTCTTTGCCACCCCGGCGCTCGCAGGTTTCCTCTCCGGCGAACTCGACCGCGCGCAGTTCTTCGCAGACCCCGAAGTGCTCGACGCATTCTGCTCCCTGGACGACAGCGACATCCTCGCAGCGATGAAGGTGTGGAAGCACCATGCCGACCCGGTGCTGTCGTTGCTCGCTGCGCGTCTGCTCTCGCGGGCGTTGTTCCGCATCGAGCTACGGCCCGAGCCATTTTCGGCAGCAGAAGTGGACCACTGGATTGAAAAGGTGGTACAGGCCTATGGCTGGACCGCCGAACAAGCGCAATTCGCAGTCTTCGGAGGCACCGTTGAAAACACCGCCTATGTCCCCGGCGGCATCCCCATCCTCTTCAAGGACGGCTCTTTGCGGGATTACGCGGATGCTTCGGATGCCTTCGACCGGGAGACCGTCAGCAGGCCCGTGATCCGGCATTTCCTGTGCCGACCGAAGGAGCTCAGGTGAGCAACTCCTCGCCCAACTGATTGAACAGTTTGTATTCGAGTAGTTCCATCGACGAGTTGGACTCGACCTTGATGGAAGTTCCAAACTGCTTCCGCCAACCGCGCAAAATCGACTTGAACCACCCGCGCACGATGTACGACTCGACCATCGGGTGCACCATCAACGTCAGGTTGCGCTGACCCTCGGCCGAAGTCAAATAGCCGATGCTGCTTTCAATGAGGTCGGTAATGAGGATGGAAGCACCCACAGTCCCCGTCCCATTGCAGGCCGGGCACTTCTCCGTGGTCGCGATGTCTGCGACCGGGCGTACCCGTTGGCGTGTCATCTCCACCACCCCGAACCTGCTCGGCGGCAAGATGTTGTGCTTCGCCTTGTCCGCTTTCATCGCGGCCTTCAATGCATCCGTGAGCTGCTTGTTGTGCTCACGTTTTGCCATGTCGATGAAGTCGATGCAGATGATGCCCCCGAGGTCGCGCAGGCGCAGGATGCGCGCTACTTCATCGACCACCTCGAGGTTCGTCATCAAGGCATTCTCTTCTTGGTCCTTCGCCCCTGACTTCCTTCCTCCGCTGTTCACGTCGATGACGTGCATGGCTTCCGTCTGCTCTACAATCAGATATGCGCCGCTCTTCAAGACCACCTGCTTCGCGAACGCCGCTTTGATTTGGCGATGGATCGACAAGGTGTCAAACAGGTCGCGGTCCTTG
>CAMCYM010000067.1 GCA_945883885.1 Chryseobacterium gleum | reverse complement strand
TGCGCACATTGAAGCTGTGTCCATCTGCGCTTTCGAACAGCATCGTGGTGCTGATGTGCAGCAAGATGCCGATTACGACACTGCCTGCAATTCCAGGAAGCGCACTCGCCCATGGATAGGGGGAATGCACGAGGATTTCGAACACTCCCATTCCCAGCAAGGGCATAGCGCCAAAGGCGGTTATCAAGATCCAGCGACGCAGGACAGGCACTCCTGAAGCTTGCAACAGCCCCATCAAGACCAAGGCCACGGGGATGTGGTGCAATGCAAGCCCGGTGAGCAAATTGAGGTCGATGTCCGCTGTCGGAATGCCGTGGGTGTGGCCCGCGTGATCCGCTGCATCGTGCCCATGTGCCAGTGGCATGGCTTCAACGAGGGCGTGGAGGCACAAGCTTCCGAAGATGGCCCAAGGCACGGCGCTCCAGCCAGTTTTTCCGGAAGAATGCGGATGCACATGCATGTGACCATGTTCTACGCCCTGGGAGGCGTACTCCAGTGTGCCTTGAATGAGAAAGCCGGCGAGGACCCAGTAGCCTGCCGCAGCCGTCATTCCGTACATCTCGGGAATGAGATGAAGAAACAGCATGCCGACGATGAAGGCGCCTCCGAACGCGGAGACGATGGCCATTTGGCGCTTCAGCGCCCCCTTCCCTCCTTCCGCAAGCAAGGCGCCTGTCCACGCAGCAATCATCAAGACAAACGAGGCAAGCCACATGGTTCAGCGTTTTTCGGCTGCAATGATACACCGAGACGCTGCCGGACTGAACGGACTCAAAGCGTAATCGCCCCAGGCATGCGTTACCGCAAAGCCCCCATTTCGCAGCAAATTTCCCAGGTCTTCGGAGGTGTACGCACGGACGAATTCTTCAAAATGTCCTACTTCCGTGCCTTCACATTGGACGGAGATGGACTTGACGAATCCTCCACGCTCTTCAAACCTTCTGATTTCAAAGGTCCATGGGGTTCCCCCTGTGTCAGAGCGTTCAATTCGTTCGTGGGGCACCCACTCCGACCTTACACGGTGGACATTCAGATAATCCAGCAACAGCAATCCGCCTTGCTGCAAGACCGCATGCATTTCGTGCAGTACACCGGCGTCAGCCTCGGACGTTTCCAAGTACCCGAATGAGGTAAACAGGGAGAGCACCGCACTGAAGTGGTTTTGAGGGAAAAGCGTTGAGAGGTCGCGGGCATCGCCCCGAACAAAGGTCAGGTGGGGTTGCGGGTGCGATGAGGCCTCTGCGATGCGCTGGGCACTGAGGTCTACGCCCACCGTCGGGATGCCATGATCGGCAAGCCGGCGCGCGTGTCTTCCATGGCCACAACCACAATCCAGCACTGGACCGGCGGCGTCCTGCGCGCGGAAAACCTTGTGGACGAGTGTATCCACCCAGGCATCGGCCTCGGTTTGGTCCCGGTGCGCGTAGAGCACCGGATAGGCCGGATGATCAAACCACGCTTCAAACCATCCCGCTTGCGTTTTCCACATGGCACGTTGCACGAATTGAGACGACAAGCCACAAAAGTACGCGTCCACTGCCTGTACATTGCGGTGTGCGGCGCGATCATCCGACCATCCAAGGCGACGTGTGCCTGCGGTTCCAGGGGGCCATGGACCCGGTTCTGGTGCAGGTTGTGCTCGTGCACCTTGAGCGGACGTCCTTCCGGAAGGTGGCCGACCGGCTGGCTCAAAAGCGGATTTTTCGGGTCGCAACGGAGTTGCTCCAAAACATGCTCCACCACGCCCTCCCTGCTACATCGTGTGTTTTTACGGTTGAAGTGCGGGCGGATCGTTGGACGTTGGTCGCACGAAATCCTCTTTCTGTGGAAACGGGGGAAAAGCTTGCTGCTCGTTGGGAGGAACTTACATCTGCGCCATACGAGGCCTTGCGGGAACGTGAGCGGGATGCCCTCGCCGAGGATGTTCGGAGCGAGCACGGGGGCGGTGGATTGGGTTTGTACGAAATCCTTCGCCGTGCAGACGGTGGGGTGAATTGTGAATGTTTATCTTTCGACAACGGAACTGCGGCTGTGGAGTTTACAGCCCATATCTTGATTCCCCATGAGTGATTTTCGTTTGGAAGGCACTTCTCGGACGCCGGCGGTGGAGTTCACGCTCGACCCCATGTGCATGACCCTCAGTGGACGGTCGATTCCTGAGAATTCGATCGAGTTCTTCCAACCCTTGCTCGATTGGGTGGACACGCATTGCCAGGTTCAGGGAAAAAGCCTCGAAGTGAACATTCGGCTTGAGTACTTCAATACCAGTTCGAGCAAATGCTTGATGGACTTGCTCCGGCGGGTGGAGGCCTCCGAAGTGGACGCCCGTGTGAATTGGTACTACGAGGCGGAGGACGAGGACATGCTGGAAGCGGGCGAAGACTACGATGCCATCATCGAGTTGCCTTTCCGACTCGTAGCCGTTTGACAGCATCCCACGGTCCGCTTCCTCGCCCGGCATATACGAGACCTAAGAGTGCCCACGTCATGGCCCACAGCACCCCGAGATTGAACACCGGAGTGCTCCATTTCATCCCTGCAATACGCTTTGCAGGTGCGTAGAATGGGGCTTTCCATGCGGGGGTGGTAACAGGCTGTTGGTGGATGAATGCAACTTGCATGGCAATTCCATCCTCGGTGGAAACTGCCCGCCGCATCCGGTCATTTTGAATGACCCACTTTTCGAGGGCTTCGTTGTGGCTGTGTGTGGCCCAAGTCTCCAGTTGCTTTTCTCCGAACGCATGGCGCAGGGTATCCCTTCGCCGAAAGGCCTCGCGCCACGCGTCTCCGTAGGCCTCTTTGAACGGGGCGAGCTGGGCTTCGAGTTCCTGCGGGGCCGGTCGGGCAGAAGCTACCCACGTGGCCGAACCCGGTGGAAGCTTGACCCCCCAGGTGGCGAGTTCCTCTTCTGCGTGCAGAAGTTCAGCGGCAAACCAGGCGGCATCCCCGTTCCGGGCCATTTCGTCAATCCAAAAATCTCGACGCCACGCTGCCTTCTCGATCCGGTCTTCCACCTCGACAAAGGGTTGCTTGTAGGGGGATTCGCGGTACAACTGGACGGCAATCGCCTCAAAACCCCACCGTGATGCCATCAAATTGCCGATCCATGGCACCCGGTCTGCATGTGTGAGTTGGGGATTGAATCGGTCAAAATGCACGATGGCTCCCCCGAAGATGATTTGGGGAATGATCAAAAGCGGCAACACGATGTACACCACTTTTGCACTGTTGAAGGACACAGAGAGCAGCAGGCCCAGTGCATTTGCAAAGCAAGCTAACGAGAAGAGTGTCCCAAACACCCATCCGCGGCCGGTTTCGATGGCAAGAAATTCCGCTGAAATCCAGGTAAACAGCCCCGCTTGAAGGGCCGAAAGTGTGAACAGAAATGCCACCTTCGAAGCGAGGTAGGCGCCCCAATTCAGCCGCATGAATCGCTCGCGCCGGAGCAATGGGCGGTCCCGCAAGATTTCTTCTGCGCTCACGCTCAGTCCGATGAACAGCGCAACGATCACCGCAATGAAAAGAAACTGCGGTAGATTCTCGCTGGTTCGGAAGGTGTATTCTGCCGCGGGATCTCGGAATCGTGTGAATCCGGCGAGGAAGGCCGCCAGAGCGGGGGCCTCAAGCAAGCTGATGAGCAGGTACTGACGGTTCAGCGCCTTTGCGTGGGTGTCGCGTGTGAGGTAGGTCCGCCACTGCGCCCACCAAGGTGGGGTCCGGCGTGATTCCGGCAGCGGCTTGTCTTCCGCAGGCGTGAGTTCCGAAGGATGTTCGTTGAACCAGCTGTTCCAAACCGCCGGAGCAATCCGGCGGTTTCCCGTCGTATTCCCATACTCGTCGACCGTGCAGGCCTCGAGGATGTGGAACATGTGCTCCGGATTCACGGTTCCGCACGTCGTGCACCAAGAAGCACCTGCCTCGAGTTGGTGCGCTTTGCTGCGGAAGTAACCAAGTGCCTCCAACGGGTTGCCCCAATACACGGGATACCCCCCTTGGTCGATGATCAGCATCCGGTCGAACCGCTTGAAGATGTCCGAGCTCGGCTGGTGGATTACCACGAATACCAGCCGCCCACGGGTCGCTTGCTCTTTGAGCAGGTCCATGATGTGCTCGCTGTCGCGGCTCGACAACCCGCTTGTGGGCTCGTCGGCGAACAGCACGCGCGGCTCACGGATCAGTTCCAGCGCGCAATTGAGCCGCTTCCGCTGACCGCCACTGATGGTTTTGTCGAGCAAGGAGCCCACCCGCAAATCCCGGATTTCCCACAGACCTAACCGGTGCAGCGTGTCGTCCACCCGTTCTTCCAGATCTACCGCTGCGCCTAAACTCAGCCGGGCGCTGTAGAGGAGGTTTTGGCGCACACTCAACTCCGCAATCAACACGTCTTCTTGTGCGATGTACCCCATCGCCCCGAGAACCTCGGGAGGACCGCCGTGCACACGCTTTCCGTTAAGAGTTACAGATCCACACGTGGGTACGGTCATTCCGTTGAGTACCGAAAGGAGCGTAGATTTTCCCGAGCCACTGCCGCCCATGATTCCGACCAGCATGCCTTCATGGGCCTCGAAGGACAGTGGATGCAAGGCTTGTTCGTGCGGAAAGTTGAAGTAATGCTCGAGCCCTTGGACCTGAAAGTGCAAGGGGGCCAAATCCCCTTCGGGGAGCATAATCCGCACGATGTCACTGAAGTACCAGCTCTGCCCATCCGAGGTGCGGATCACACTGCCCGGGACCATCGGCGCGATAATCCCCGCTTTCCAGACCATGTCATTCAGCCGAAAGTCGGTCGGGTTGAAATGCTTGATGAAAAAGAGGTGGTCTTGCTCCGTGCGCACGCCGGCGACGCGCGGAATTCCCGATTCATCCGAGAGTACAAAGCTCCCGGGTAGCCTCCCGGCGTCATCCGACTGCTCGAGCTGCACCAGCGCTTGGATGGACTTCAGGTCGGAGGGCGGAATGTGCAATGTGTCGGCAGCCGCAACGAGGAATTCAAGCGGGGTGTCGTCTCCGCCCGAGGCCAAGGCGAACTCTGTCAGCCGCGCAACCATGATCAAGCGCTCGACCTGATCGAACTCTTCAATCAGCGCGCGGCATTTTCGAAGCAATTTGACCGAAAGCCGGGCGTGGTGTTTTGCTTGGCCTACTTCACCCGTGGCGTCCATGCTGTTGAACCCCGCCACCGCCCGGTCGAATTCAAGGAGCCACTTGTCTACTTCTGGCTTTGTCAGCTTCCGAGCCAAATACCTCCCGGCTTCCTGACGGCCCATGAATTCCACCTTCCCGGTTCGGCCAGCGGCGAACAGGGCAAAGAGATGCACAAGGGCTTCAGCAATCGGGGCCGTCATGGCTCGCACATACGCGGGCAGAGGCCTTCAGGTTTCAGGGCTGACGTTCAAAACACCCTTTGTCCGGAAGGCCGATGGCTCGCGGCAAGCCGTCCAGGTCGGTGGGGATGAAAAACGACCCGCTGGCCCCGTCCCATGCTCCGGAGTTGCCTGCAAGGTGAAAATCCCGCTCTGAGGTCGATGCGAAGGGCGGCGCGTCTGCCGTCAGAGTGTTGAACAATTGGTCGAATGGAAAATCTTCATTGTCCACATCTACAGCACAGTAACGAAACATGGCTGCACTTGGCGCAGCGCGCAAGTCGCACACGAGTTCATC
The DNA here is from genome assembly GCA_945883885.1 of Chryseobacterium gleum. Taxonomy (GTDB): domain Bacteria; phylum Bacteroidota; class Bacteroidia; order Flavobacteriales_D; family Sanyastnellaceae; genus CAMCYM01. The sequence goes on along the minus strand of CAMCYM010000067.1, from coordinate 2,483 downwards.
GAAATCGGCCAACTCAGCGTTGTTGCCCCAAACGAGGCAATTTGTGAAGCGCGACCCCGCCAACGTCCTTTCTTGGATGCTCCCGTCTGCCGCTTCGTACCAGTCCGTTACAAAAACGGCCGGTGCCGCCCGAATCCCCTCCGACCAATAATTTGCAAAGGTGCAATGCTCGAACCTGTACTTCCCGCCGACGGTAAAGGCGGCACAAGACTGACCACAATCGTAGATCAAGTTGTTAAATCCGTCGATCACTGCTCCTTGCGCGAGCAAACCCACTGAGGACATGTTGTAAATGCGGGTGTTTGTGAGGGTCAACGAATTTGCACCGGCAAGTCCCACAGTATCCACCTGCAGGCCGATGGTGCCATTTTTCAGGATGGCGTAATCGATCCTTGAATCGATCGAACCGTAGAGCCAGATGCCTCCCCGCTGGACAGTTACTTCCTCAACTCCGAAGTCCGTTTCGAACGCGAAGTCCAAACCGATTCCCCAACTTCCCGGCACATCCTGGTAGTCCGCTTCGAGGCGGTCGCCTTGAAAAACGACCTCCTCCCCAAGCGTCCCGTCCACGCGGAGGGTACCACGGTTGACGAGAATCCCTCCTCCGGGGTGGACATGCACCTGAGTTCCAGCGCCCACGGTCAGCAGGCATGCGGGAGGAACTTCCACGATGCCGTAGACCACGTGTGGCAGGTCGTTTTCCCATACCTCGTCGCAGGTCAACGGAGTGAGCGCGCCGATTCCTCCGTGGAAGTGGGCGTTGCGTCCCCAAGTGACCAACGTAATCTCAAGCGCGTTGCCGTTGTACTCAGCGATGAGACGGTCTTCGACCACAAACGGCAAATCGGCATCGGTAGGGTCTACGGTGACTTCGATGAACACCCAAACACTGTCCCCGCCCGCAATCTGCAATCTTTCCACCACGGGCCCCGGAATGCCGTCTGCATTGATACGGTACGAACTTTCCGGGCCGCTTTCGAGAAAAACCCGGTCCACTTCGATGGTGACGTCGTGGGGATTGAGGAGCTTGACAGGAAGCGTGATAGACCCCACCGAAGTGAAAATCGTATCGAAGAGCAACGTATCTGCAGATGCAGTCAGTCGAAGAGATGGGTCGCTGCTGATGCGCTCTTTCTTGCACCCGGTCAGCACCCCCAAAAGCAGCACGAATGCACCGGCAAGAACCACAGAAAGACGGTTTCGAGCCCTTCTCACCGATGTGCGCTGATTAACCCAAGTAGGACTTCAAAATCCGGCTGCGGCTGGTATGCTTCAACCGGCGGATGGCTTTTTCCTTGATTTGGCGAACCCGTTCCCGTGTGAGGTCAAATCGCTCGCCGATTTCTTCCAACGTCATCGGATGTTCTCCGTTGAGGCCGAAGTAGAGACGAATCACATCCCCCTCGCGCGGAGTCAGGGTTCGGAGTGAACGCTCAATCTCCTTTCGAAGCGATTCGTTCATCAAGTCCGTATCAGGCGCCGGCGAATCGCCTGTGCGCATGACGTCGTACATGGTGCTGGAACTGTCATCGCCGTCCTTCAGCGGCGCATCCATCGACACGTGCCGCCCTGAATTCTTCATGCTCTGCTTGACCTCGTCGAGGGTCATGTCGAGCATTTCTGCCAATTCTGCGGCTGTCGGAGGACGCTCAAACTCCTGCTCGAGCTTTGCAAACGCTTTGTTGATCTTGTTGATCGAGCCGATTTTATTGAGCGGTAGTCGCACAATCCGGCTTTGCTCTGCAAGTGCTTGGAGGATGCTCTGGCGGATCCACCAAACCGCGTAGGAGATGAACTTGAAACCGCGCGTTTCATCGAAACGCTGTGCGGCTTTGATCAGTCCAAGGTTCCCTTCGTTGATGAGGTCCGGCAACGAAAGGCCCTGGTTTTGGTACTGTTTCGACACAGAGACCACGAAACGCAGGTTTGCTTTCGTCAACTTCTCTAACGCGGCCTGATCGCCGGCTTTGATGCGACGAGCGAGCTCTACTTCTTCTTCGGCCGTGATGAGGTCGACACGACCGATTTCCTGCAGGTACTTATCGAGCGAAGCAGTTTCTCTGTTCGTAACCTGCTTCGTGATTTTAAGTTGCCTCATGGAGTTGCGTGTTCAGAAGGATTGAGCGAAATGAATTCGTGAAGATAACAAGGCACGCAGAGCCGCGGTTTAGTCCTCGACGCGACTCGGGCGTTCCATCCGAGGGCCACGGTCCCGATCGCGGTCACCGCGCTCGCGGGGGCGCTCTTCCCGTTCTACGTATCCTTCAGGCTTCGGCATCAACGCCCGACGGCTGAGCTTTATTTTGCCCGTCTTCGGGTCGCGTCCGACAACTTTGAACTTGACGATTTCGCCCTCTTTCAGGACATCTTCTACGCGGTCAATGCGCTTCCAGTCGAGTTCCGAGACGTGCAAGAGGCCGTCTTGTCCGGGGATGACCTCGACAAAGGCTCCGTACGGCATGATGCTCTTGACCTTACCCTCG
>CAMCYM010000066.1 GCA_945883885.1 Chryseobacterium gleum | reverse complement strand
GGATCGGGTGCTCGTAGTGGGCGGGGGGCTTGCGGCAGCGGTGGTGGAATCTGCGTGCACGCGTCGGGGATTCAAGGCCGTGGTGCGGGCCGGGCAGGCGCCATCGGCCTCGCGGGTGGCGGCAGGGATGTTCAATCCGGTTTCGTTTCAGCGCGTGCTGCCGGTTTGGCGCGCGGCGGAGCACCTCGCGGCGCTCGAGCAGGTGTACGGGGCGTTTGAGGCACGTCTGGGGCGGGCCTTCGTGCACCAAGTTCCCGTGTTGAAGGTGTTTGCCAGTGCGGAGTATGCTCGGGTTTGGGCCGAACGGATAGAACAGCAACACGCTGTTGCAGAATGGATTGCATCGATGGCATGGCGGGATGTGCCCGAGGGTGTCCGTGCGCAGCACGGAGCGGGCTGGGTGCCCGGAGCGGGCTGGGTGGATGTGGCGCAGCTGCTGGACGACTGGTCCGAGCGGGTGCGCGAGGAGGGGCGCTGGGAAGAAGGAGCGTGGGGCCATGCGGACGGGGTGCCCTCGGGGTTCGCTGCCGTCGTGGATTGCCGCGGTGTGGGAGCACGGGAGGATTTGGCAGCCTACGGGCTTGACCTCCGGCCAAACCACGGCGAGCTGCTCACCGTCGCGGGTTCGGAGCTGCCTCAGGAGGTGTGCGTCAATGCGGTCAGTTGGTTGCTGCCGATCGGCGAAGGCCGTTGCCGGCTCGGCTCGACCTACCGCTGGGATGTGCAGGACTGCCGGATCCACGCAGAAACGGCGTCGATCCTCGTAGAGCGTGTGGGCGACGTGCTGGAAGCAACGTGTCGGGTGCATGTGGAACGGCACGAGGCGGGCGTCCGGCCTACCAGTCCAGACCGCAGGCCGTGGGTGGGCGAGGTGCAGCCGGGGATTTGGGTGTGCAACGGGCTGGGGACGCGGGGGGTGCTGGTCGCGCCGTGGACGGTGGAACGGCTGCTGGATGCGATGACGGGTCAGGACGCGGAGCTTCCAGAAGAAATCGATGTCCGCAGATTCCGTACATTCAAGGCGAATTGAAAATGTGATGGAACTGAACGAGCAGCCGGACAAGAAGGCAAAAAAACCGAAGAAGGAAAAGAAGGCGAAGAAAGCGCTGCGCAAAGCCGAGAAGCATGCGGAATCGGTGCGGCAGCTCGCCGATGGGGTGCAGGCGGAACCGGTCCGTGGCCGCCGCGCCTCGGCACATGCCACGGAGGTGGCGCTCCGAAGGGACCTGGTGAAAGGGTGGGCCGCCGCGGCGCGGGCATGGGGGATGGCTCCGGCGTGTGCCGCGGTCCATGCGTACCTGCTCGGGTCAGAAGGACCGGTGACCACGGACGATGCCATGGGGGCGTTGGGGATCAGCCGCGGGTCGGCGCATACCCACCTGACCGGTCTGGTGCGCGACGGGTTTGCCCGGCATGAAGCGGTGGCGGGGAGCCGGAGGCGCGGATTTGTGGCGGTCCGGGACGTGGATGCGCTGGTGCGGGCGACTGTGCATTGGCGGCGCCGGGTGCAGTGGCGTCCGTTGGAGGAGCTGGACCGGGTGGCGCGGAGCCCGGCTGCGGAGGGGGAGCTGGGGGCGGGAACCGCTGAAATGCTCGGGTCTGTGCGGGAAGTGGTGCGTGCTGCCCGCCAAGCGGACGCCGTGCTTTTGCATTTGTTTGGCCCGCCGGAGGCGGGGCGGTGAAAAGTCCGATGCCTATCTTGCACGCATGATTGACGCCACCATCGCGGGCGCCCTGAACGAGCAGGTGCGCATGGAAGCCCAAAGTTCGCACGCCTACCTCGCCATGGCGGTATGGGCGGATACCAGTGGATTCGATGGGACCGCGCAGTTCTTGTATGTCCATGCAGAGGAAGAACGCATGCACATGTTGAAGCTCGTGCAGTTCATCAACGAACGCGGCGGCAAGGCGATTGTCCCCGCAATCAGTGAGCCGAACCATGACTATTCTGGATTGAAAGAAGTGTTCGAAACGGTGCTGGAGCACGAGACGAAAGTCACTGCAAACATCCACGGCGTGGTGGACTTGTGTTTGAAAGTGAAAGACTACTCTACGCACAACTTCATGCAGTGGTACGTGAGCGAGCAGATGGAGGAAGAGCGGCTGGCACGGAAGATCCTGGACCGCCTCGCGCTGGCCGGAAACGACCAAGGCGCGCTCTACCTCTTTGACCGGGACATCGCCGGCATGGAGGGCGAAGAGGGCAAAGGCAAGGAGGCCTGAGCATGGGATCCCGCACCCTGCTGGTGCTGGGAATGGTGGCTTGGGGTGCCGCGGGCCTCGGTCAAAGCCTGCAGGAAGCGCGCATCGACGAGACCGACACCCGGGCGGTGATGAAGGCGAATTTCCTTTACCACTTCGCCGCTGGGAACGACTGGCCGGAGGAAGTCAAGCGGGGGAACTTCCGGGTAGCTGTGATCGGCAACGAGCGCATGTACCGCGAACTCGTGGACAAGTATGCACTGAAACCCATCGGGGCCCAACCCCTTGAAGTCGTGCGCGCGGAGCCGGGGACGTTGACAGGCTTCTTCCACATCGTCTACGCAGAAGGGGCCGATGTGCGCAAACTCGCAGGGAACATCGGCAGCCGTCCAACCCTCCTGGTGACCGAGCGTTCCGGAGCCCTCGCCGAAGGAGCGGCCATCAACTTTGTGGTCCGCAACAACCGCATTCTCTACGAAATCGATCCAGGAGCAGCGTCGCGTCGCGGCGTGTTGCTGGGCAGCAAGATCTTGTCATGGGCGGTATCCAATTGACCCTGTTCCAGTGGATTGTGGCGTGTCTGTGCCTCGCCTCGGGCACGGCCCTCGGCCAAACCTCCGGCGCGCTCCTCCGGGCGGAAGCGCTGTGCGCAGAAGGACGTTGGTCTGAGGCGCGGCCCTTGCTGGTCGAAGCCACCACGGGCACCGCGCAACAAAGCCCCCACGCGTGGTATTTGCTGGGATTTGTGGACAAGGAGCTCTACAAGGCCGCGGAAGTCGGGATGCCGAATTCGCCGGCCCGGATTGCGGCGTTGGCCAGCTTCGAACGGGCCCGTTCGCTCGGGGTTTCGGGGGCAGATCGGACATCGTGCGAATCGGCCATGGAGTACCTCGGACGGTCGTACATCGACGATGCCTACGCCCGGATCGCTGGGTTTCGGGCCGGCCAGGACGCGGAAGTAGAGGCCTTGTTCGGGCGCTACCGTGCGGTCGTGCTGTCCCTCGATGCACGGGCGGATGTGCGGGATGAAGAGGCGGATTTGCACTTGCATTTGGGCCAAGCAAATGCCCTGCTCCTCGAAGCATTGCGCACCGAAGACGTGGCTTCAGGAGCTGCTTCTGGCCTGCTGGACCGGGCGGTGGCACATTACACGGAAGCGCTTCGCTTGCGCCCCGGGGATTACCGTGCGGAGTACAACCGGGCCATCGTGCTCTACAACCACGGGGTGCGGCAGCTCAAGCGGATTGCTCCCGAGACGTCCTTGTTCGATCTGATGGAAATCCAAGACGCCTGTGTGACGCTGTTCGAACGCGCGCTCGGACCCATGCAGGCCGCACATGCGCTGCAGCCGGAACGACTTGAGACGTTGAAGGGCTTGATGACTGTCCACCGGGCATTGAGTCAACTCGAGGAAAGCGAGCGGTTCCGGATTGAACTTGAGCGGGTCATCCGGAGCCGAGGAGGCCGGGGCTGAGGCGGTGCGTTTCGCTACCTTGCCGGCCATGCCACGGCGCACGTTGCGGATCGGAATCGGTGTGCGCGTCGGTGCGGGGTTTGCCCTGTTCATCGGCGCGGTGGGCGCATTGTTCCTGCTGACGCGCAGCACCCTGAACGAAAGCCGCGACATCAGCCGACGCATCGACGGGGTGTGGACGCCGAGTCTGCGCGCGCTGGAAACGCTGGACCGTACGGTGTCTGAATCGCGGGTGCTCGTGCGCCACTGGATCGCGGTGCAATCGCGGTCGGATGACCCGGAAAAGGTGGAGCTGCAGCGGTTGTTAGACGAGGAGTTCCCGGCCCATTTGGAGGCGCTGGAGGCCTTAGCGCCCGGGTGGGATGCCGACTCGCGGGCACGGCTGGATACGTTGCAACGGAGCATCGATCATCTGCGCGTGGTGTGCACCGAGGTCATGCGGTTGTTGCCTGATTTTGCGAGCTACGAGGACCCTTCTGCCCGGATGGATGCCGAGTATTATGCGCTCGAGGGCTCGGCCATCCAAGCGCTGACGCACACCATCCGCACCCAAGTAGACGCCCTCACCGCTGCCCAAACAGAGTCCCTGGCCTCCTCCGCGGACCGGCTGGAACAGTTGGGGGACCGGTTGCGCCTGTACGCGGGCCAAGTGGCTTTGGCCGTCCTGGTCCTCGGAATCCTCATCGCATACGCCGTGACGCGGTCCATCGTGCGGCCGGTGCATCTGCTCAAGCGCATCCTCCTGCAACTCGGTCGCGGCGTCCCCCCCTCGGGTCCCGTGCCCGTCGGCAAGGACGAGGTCGGCGAAATGGCCGAAGCGGTGAACCGGCTCGCAGAGGGACTGAAACGCACACGCGAGTTCTCGCTGGAAGTAGGGCGCGGGCACTTCGAGGCCCAGTACGAGCCGCTCGGGCCGGAAGATGCACTGGGCCACACGTTGTTGTCCATGCGCGATGCCTTGGCCCGCAATGAGCGCGACCTCGAGGACAAAGTGGCTGCGCGCACGCGGGAGTTGGTCGAGGCGAAAGCCATGAACGAAAGCATCCTCAACGACTTGCAAGGCAGCATCCGGTACGCGGAACGGATCCAAAACACGATGCTTCCCACCCCTACCGAACGGGCGGCCGTCTTCGCACAATCGGCGGTGTTCTTTCGGCCGCGGAACGTGGTTTCGGGGGACTTTTTTTGGTTCCACACGGTCGGACGTCACCGGATGTTTGCGGTGGTGGACTGCACCGGGCACGGGGTTCCCGGGGCCTTCATGAGCCTGATCGGGCACGATGCACTCGACCACATCACGAAGGTGTTCGTGCAGCCGGACCGGATCCTGTACAACCTGAACCGTCGGGTGGCGGGCGCCTTGCGCATTGAATCTGGCGGCCTGGACACGGTGCAGGACGGGATGGATTTGGCGCTGGTTTCCATGAACTTGGAGGAGATGAAGCTGCAGTACAGCGGGGCGCACTGCCCGCTTTACATCGTGCGGGATGGGGTGCTGCTGCACACCTTGGCGCCGGACAAGTTTTCGATTGCTTCGTTCGTCGAAGGGCGCACGTATACCCTGCACGAGGTGGAATTGCGCACGGGGGATGTGGTGTTTGCGGCTACGGATGGGTTTGCAGACCAATTCGGGGGACCGGAAGGCAAGAAGTTCATGCGGCACCGGCTGCGCGAGTTGTTCGTGCGGATTGCGGATCTGCCGATGGGGGAGATGGAGGCGCGGATCGAGGAGGCGTTCGACGTTTGGCGCGGGGAGGAGGAGCAGGTAGACGATGTGCTCGTCGCGGCAGTTCGGGTCTGAGGTGGGGTTGACTTTTAAGCGGCAGGTTCTTCCTCCCCGCTGACTTCGCGGAGCCATTTTCTGTATGCATTGAAAAGTCGAGAGCGGGACACAAAGCCGATGTAGCGACCGGAATCGAGCACCGGCAAGTTCCAGGCTCCGCTCGCTTCGAAGTGGGCCATCACCTCCTCCATCCGGTCGTTCACGTCGACGGTGTGCGTGGGTTCGGCCATGAGCTCGCGCACACGGGTCGTGCCGTAGCGTTCTTGGTCGAACATGACCTCGCGGACGTCCTGCAGATCGACGATGCCGAGCAATCGGCCGTCGGGCGATACTACGGGGTGCAGGTTGCGCCGGGAACGGGCGATGGCCTCGGTGAGGTCTCCGAGGGTGGCATCCGGGCTGATGGGCAGGAAATCCCGCTCTACCTCTTCACGCAACGACATGAGCGTCAAGACCGAAGCGTCTTTGTCGTGGGTGAGCAGTTCGCCGCGCTCCGCGAGCTCGCGGGTGTAGATGGAATGCGGCATGCCTTTTTTGGCCACCAAAAAAGCTACCGCAGAAGTGAGCATGACGGGAACGAAAAGGCTGTATCCGCCGCTGAGCTCCGTCGCGAGGAAGATGGCCGTCAGCGGGGCGTGGAGGATGCCGGCGAGGAGTCCCGCAAGGCCCGCGAGCATGGCGCTTTCTATGGGCAACACCTCGTTGCCACTCAGGAGGGCGGCTGCGCCGGCGAAACACGCCCCGAGCACAGCTCCGCCATACAAGGTGGGGGCAAAAATGCCTGCGACGCCTCCCGCACCGACGGTCAATCCGGTGAGTACGGGCTTGAGCATCCAGGCTCCGGCGAGCCCCAGCAGCACCGTCCACTCGAAGGAGATTTGGCCCAAAAACAGCGCGTTGACCTCCCCATAGCCTTCCCCATACAGACCTGGAAACGCGACGAGTGCGCCCCCGACCAAGAGACCGGCGACGGGAATGCGCACCCTGCGCGCGAGCCCTTTGCGGATGAAACGGCTCGACTGCAAGTACAGCTGGGCGAAGGCGATGGACGCGGCACCGGCCACCGCGCCGAGAAGGATGAACCACGGCAACTCCGTCAACGTAAACGCTGGCAATTCCGGGACGGTGAGCAATTCGGCCCCGGGAATCAGGAACCAGGCGACGAGGACGGATGCAACACTTGCGATGAGCAGAGGGACCAAACTGGCCGCCGTCAAATCCAGCATGATGACCTCCACCGCGAAGACGATGGCCGCCACGGGGGCCTTGAACATGGCCGCGAGCGATGCGGTCGCGGCGCATCCGATGAAGAGCAGCCGCCTCCGGAACGTCCGCCGGGTGGCGCGGGCCACTTCCGCCCCGAGTGCAGCGCCGGACTGCAGCGCCGGCGCTTCGAGTCCTCCCGACCCGCCAAGCCCCACAGTCAATGCGCTGGTGAGAAGCGGAGAAATCACCCACAGGCGCTTCATCCGCCCCCGCCGCTTCCCGATGGCGTGCAGCGTCGCGGGGATGCCGGGTCCGGGGTGGTCCCCGGCGCACAGGTAGCGCACGGCCCCGGCGCATGCCAGGAGTCCCAGCAACGGGCCGAGTGCGATGGCCCACGAGGCTCCGACGGCCTCTATGCCCTCCATGAACCCAGTCCGCAGCAGGGCCACGCTGCCCTTGAGGGCTGCAGCAATCGCCCCCGCCGCTGCGCCGATGGCGCCGGCTAAAGCGAGGTCAGACCGCTCGGAAACCACCCACTGCTTCAGGTTTCGCATGGGGCCAAGTTCGTACCTTGGTCCCGAAACCACATCGAAAATGGCCGCGCACCGCATCCTCGTTCCGTTCGACTTCACCCGCGTCAGTGACATTGCCCTGCAGCATGCGACCGTGCTCGGGAAGGCTCTGGGGAGTGAACTTGTTTTGGCCCACATCGTTCCGAGCAAACAAGAGGTTCCTGAAGCGCGGCTTCGGATGAATGCGCTGGTGGAGGCCACGCGGGCAACGTACCCTGCGGTGCAGAGCGTTTTGCGGATCGGGTCAATCTTCGAGAACATCGATGACTTGGCGGTGGAACTCGATGCCCAGCTGGTGGTCATGGGCACGCATGGCGTCAAGGGCATGCAGTTCATCACGGGCGGCCGCGCCCTCCGAATTGTAACGGAATGCACGGTTCCGGTGGTCATTACGCAAGAGAAGTCCTGCGGTCCCAACGGGTACGACGACATCGTGGTGCCTCTCGACCTGCATCAAGACACAAAGCAGAAACTGAGCATCGTGGCCGACATGGTGCGCCACTTCAACGGCCGGGCGCACATCATCTCACCGGCAGAATCCGACGAATTCCTGCGCAATCAATTGGTGCGGAACGTGGAATATGCAGAGGCTTACTTCGCAGAAAGGGGCATCCCCTCGACCACGCGCATTTCGGAAGAGCACGGAACGGCCTTCATCAAGGATGTGATGCGGTACGCCGCAGAAATCAAGGCGGACCTCATCAGCATCATGAACTTGCACGAGAAAAGGCTGATGGGCATTCTCGGGCCGAGCTATGCGCAGCGCATCATCACGAACGAGGATGAAATTCCGGTTTTGGTCATCAACCCCATTGAAACCCACGTGATTCGGGGCAGTGTGTTTTCATAAATGGAGTGTTTAGGTTGGGTGCAATCTGCTGAAAACAAGGAACTTTCAGCCTTCCTGCCGTTCCGGATGTTTTAACTTT
>CAMCYM010000065.1 GCA_945883885.1 Chryseobacterium gleum | reverse complement strand
CCCTCCCCCCTCACATGCCACGTTCTTCCCGTTTTGCCGTTTTCGGCATCGGCCGCTACGGTTCGGCCATCGCTTACTCCCTCGCTGCGAAAGGGGCTGAGGTCTTCGCGTTCGACACGAACGATGAGCGCATCGATCGGATCAAGGACGACGTGGCGCTGGCGGTGACCCTGGATTCGACAGATAAGCGCGCCTTGCAGGCCCAAAAAATCAACGAACTCGACGCTGCGGTCGTCGCCATCGGGGAGAATTTCGAAGCGACCGTTCTGACCGCTTTGAACTTGCTCGACCTCGGTGTTCCGCGGGTGATTGTTCGGGCAAACGGCGACAACCAGCTCCGGATCTTGAGCAGTTTGGGCATCCAAGAAATCCTCAGCCCGGAAGCGGAAGTTGCCATCGTCATCTCCGAACGCCTCATCCATCCGGGCATCCAGGGCCTGTTGCGGCTCCCAGATGACTTCGAGATTGTGGAGATCGTGGCCCCATCGAACTGCATCGGACGGACGCTCGGGAGCGTGGACCTCACGAACCGCTACGATTTGCGGCTCATCACCATCCGCCGCGAGTTCGCCGAAGGCAAGGACGGCGAGCGCACCGAACACATCCTCGGCGTACCGAAAGCCGACACCGTCATCGAAGAAACCGACACCCTGGTCGTCTTCGGGGCCCGCAACGCGGTCCAGCGGTTCCTCGCCATCAACGGCTGACCGAAAGGTTGTTACCGCAGCACGTAAACGGCGCCTGAACGCTCCTGCCACGGACTCTTGCCTCCGTAGGGGTCGGTGAGGTACCGGTAACGCGCCCTCCAGAAATAGCTTCCGTCTTCGGTGTAGTGGGTTCTTTCCGGGCCTTGCCCATGCCAATAATCGCCCAGCTCCGCTGCGCGCCACACCTCGTTGCCCCACCGATCAAACAGGATGAACTCGAGGTCCACCACGTTGCGGCCCTCGATCCGCAGGACTTCGTTGTTGCCGTCGCCGTCCGGCGTGAAGGCCGAAGGGACAAAGAGCAGGGGGGTCGCGCAGAACCCCTCTACCTGGGTGGATGCCAGCGTCGTGCAGCCGATGGCGTTCGTGACGGCGACCGTGTAGATGCCGGGGCCTGAGATTTGGGTCAGCGGGCCGTTCGACCCCGTGGACCACGTGTACCCTGCATACCCTCCATCCACGAGGAGATACCGCGGTACATCCGGGAAATCTTCGAAACACACCACCGTGTCCGGAACGAGTGACACTTCTGGACTCGGCCAGGCCGTGACCGACCACTCCCCCGTCGAAGCACATCCCGAGGCATCCGTCACGGTGGCGGTGTAGGTTCCGGTCTCCGTCACCGCAGCTGTCGTTCCTGTCGGACCGTGGCCCCAAGCCACCGAAAAAGGCGGGTTCGAGGCGTCTTGTGGCGCCGCCGTCAGCGATGCGCCGTCGCCCGCGCAGAAAAACGTCGGTCCACCCAAAACAGCTCCCGGTCCGTCCGTGAAAGTCACTGTGACTGCGTCGCTTCGAACGCACCCCTCCGGTGAGATGGCCGTCAGAGACACGGTAGCACCGGCCGTGACTGTGGCCGAAGTGGTCGCGCCAGGAACCGACCACATGAGGGTGCAGTTTGCAGGCAATCCAGGGGTGATGACGACGTTCTCCCCGGCGCAGGCCGTGATGTCCGGGCCCAGATCGAAGGCGGGGAAAAGCACCTCCACTTCCACAACGTCCGAAGCCGGGCAGGCCGCCCCGCCCGGACCAGTTACGGTCGCTGTGACCGTGTAGACCGCATTCACGTCACCGACGAGGACGGGGTCAGGAACCGCGGGGTCCGAAAGCCCCGTCGCCGGAGCCCAAACCCAAGTCACCGCCGACGCAGCCGTAGTGGTGGCCTGCAGCTGCACCCCGTCGGTCGAACACGCCTCCACGTCCACCCCAGCATTCACTGTGAATTCGGGATAGACCGTCAGGGTGATGTCGTCGATGAAGACTTGGCCTGCAGGCGAGACCATGGTCAACGTCAGGGTCAGCGTCGCTTCCGGCAGGAGCTGCACGAGCTGCGTCGTCGGATCGGCGAAGAGTTCAGGCGGAGACCAGGCGTAGGTCCACGCCCCGGGGTCTGTGCCGGGGTCCCAAACGGAAACGTTGCCGTACAGCGTGATGGGCGTGGTTCCACCCGCACAGAAGTAGTTCGAGGAGGTGGCGATGTAGGGGGGCGTTTGGGCCGCCGCCGCGGCGGCTATCCACATCGTCCAGACCGTGAGTATGCCGCGCATTCCCATGGCATTAAGGTACATCCGTTCCCGCAGCGGCCGGCCAAACAGCCTCCAACACCCAATTCGCCCGCAACTCCATCGCTATCCCGCCGTGCCACACCGGCTCCGGTGCGCGCCAAGATGCTGGATCCACCCCGTCCCACTGCCCATTTCCGTTCCGATCGACCCGCAACGCGAGCGCCGCTGGACCCGGTGCCAGTCCTGGAAAGGCCACCCGGCGCACCTCGGGTCCCACCGGCTGCGCCGCCAGCACTTCCCCCGAAGCACTGCGGACCTCCAGCCACCCACTCGGAAAATCCGTCTCGGGAACCACCACCAACTCGGCCCACGCCTCCGGACCGCGCACTTCCCACTGCACCACCACGGTGTCTCCGAGCACGACATTTCCGACTCCCACAGTGGCGCCCGGCAGGATGCGCAGTCGGTATGCCCCCGGCACCTCCTCCGGCAGCGACCATGCCGTCGTTCCGGGAAACCTACCCGAAGAGAATGTGCATGCGATTGCTGTGCTGTCGCGCGTCAACGACCAGCCGGTCGGGTCGATCTCGGAGATGGGTCGGTTCCACTGCACTTCCCGACGTGGCGATGCAGGGACAGCCCCTTGCAGCCGGCGGTGCGCGGGCAGGGAATCCCTGCGTGCTCCCCAAAGCTCCAAGGTCAATTCCGCCGAGCGCCGCGGAGGTCGTACCTCCACGGTATCCACCCCCGTCAAGGCCCACCGAACAGGCGGCACCGCACCCCCCTCTGCCCACGCCCACGCACTGTCCGCGGGCCACCGATACAGCTGGACACCTGCTGCGGTGGGCACGGGGACCAATTCTACGCCCGGTCCTCCGGTCAATGCAATCCGCGTGAATCCTGTCGAATCGGAGGAGGCCGATTGCAGGGCGGGAGCTGCCGGTCGAAGGTCCAGCGTCAACCGGTGGACCGTCGAATCTCCCGTGGAAGCCGGCCGCTCAAGCAGGGCCACGGCCTCCGTTTCCGACCAGCGGTAGTTGCGGTCTGCATCTTGCACCGCTTGTACCCAAAACTCTCCCGCCGGAAGGTGGCGCAGATCGAACCTGCCTTCACCATCCGTGACCGCAGTTCGCCCAGGCGTGATCCCCGAAAGAATCGAATCTCGCGGCGTGGAGACCGGGTACGCCCAGGCCCGTATGCCCGCCACTCCAGACCCTGAAGTGCGGTCGACCACCCGACCGGAAATGGCCAGAGTATCGAGTTGATCTCCGGTAGAAAAGGCCCATTGGACGCCTGACGCCGGCAGTCCTTCGTGCAGGTCCACGATGCCGTCACCGAAAGAAACCACGTACGTCGTCCCCGGTGCAAGGTCTTCCGCAGGCAGCGGCAGGGTCACCGTTTTGCCGCGGACCACCGGTGTGCATGGGGTCTTCACAGGAGGAGAGATGAGCAGCTGGGCCGTCGCGTTGCGGGCGACGACGTACTCGTCGAAGGTGAGGACCAGCGCTTCCGGTCGCACACCGGTCGTGCCGTAGGCCGGTACGCCGGACACGACCTTCGGTGGTTCAGTATCGACCGGTCCCCCGGTGGGACTGGACACTTGGGCACAGGAGAGCAGCACGAGCGCTCCTCCGAGAAGTCCCCAACCGGTTTTCATTCCCACGTCGACCACCGCCGTGCGATTTCTGCCACCACCCGTTCGAGTCCGGCTACATGTTCCGGACGGAAAGCATCCACCTCTGCGGCATCCACATCCAGCACGGCCACCACCGCCCCCTCGACCACGACGGGAAGCACCACTTCGGACCGCGAGAGCGCACTGCACGCCACGTGGCCAGGAAACGCCTCGACATCCGGCACCACCACCGTGGTCCCCGTCTCCCAAGCTGCCGCACATACGCCACGCCCCCGGTACAAGCGTGTACACGCCACCGGGCCTTGGAAAGGACCTAGGACCAAACAATCCCGCACGGTATCCACCCGGTAAAAGCCTACCCAATGCCAGGAGAAGGCCTCGTACAAGACCGCGACAGCATTTGCGCAGTTTGCCGTCCGATCCGGTTCCCCGTCGAGCAGGGCCTGCAACGCTGGCAACAACGCATCGAACCGGGGTCCGACGCCATCGGGGAGCGAAATCGCATGCGCCATGGCGCGAAGGTACTCCGGGCCTCATGAAAGCACGAGCACCGCAAGGCCCACCACACGTCCCCCGCCCGCTTCCACGGCTTCCGCTGCGGCGCGCACAGTGGCTCCCGTGGTCAGAACATCGTCCACAAGTACGACCGACCGTCCCCGCAGTCCCCGGCCCGGGACGAAGCAGGACCGCAGCGTCTCCGCCCGGTGGCGCCGTCCTTCACCGGTGATGCTCGCCCGGTGTGCCGTGCGAACGAGGCCACGCGGTTCCAGCGGCCAGTGCCATGCTTCGCGGATGCCGGCGGCGATGCGCTCGGCTTGGTTGTAGCCGCGGTGTAGCCGGCGGCGCAGGTGGACCGGGATGGGGACGAGAAAGGGGTCGCCGAGGTCGGGGGGGAGGCCAGCTGCGAGCCAACGGCCCGCCTCGACCGCAAGCGCCCCGTCGCCGCCGTACTTGAAGGTGTGGACGAGTCTGCGGACCTCGGGAGCGGCCCGAAGCCGGAGGCCGACCCGCGCCCACGGGACGAAGAGGCGTTCTGCACAGAGGAGTTCGCCCACCGGACCCCGGAGATCCGGCAAAGCGCTGGCGCACAAGCCGCAGAGACGAAACGCAGCCGGACCCGCGAAGGCGGTCCCACACCCGCTGCACCGGAGCGGAAGCAGCGCACCCCACGTCCATTCAGAAAGCACCCGAATCATGGCACGAAGGAAGGGCCCGGCACCGGGGCGCCGACCGCCGCTTTGCAGACGGAGGGCGTAGGTTTGTAGCCGCTATGCAATTCGGCAAACCGGACACGTTCGAAGGCCTGCCGGAGGGGTGGTGGAACCTGCCTCCGGACGGGATGTGCGTCGGCGGTGAGGCGCGCGCGTGCACCGTGCGGACAGGTGGAACCATGTGGACCATCGATGCGTGGCGCGGCAGCGTGTACCCGGCGGGGGTCCCGAAGCGGGTTTGGCCCACATATTATGGTAAAGCGTTCGATACCATAGAGTTCAACGCTACACACTACCGCATCCACCCCGCTGCTCGGATGGCGGAATGGGCGGCTGCCATGCCCGACGACTTCCGGTTTTGTGCCAAATTCCCCCAAATCATCAGCCACTTCCGCCGATTCCGTGGCTGCGAAGGACCCACCGACGACTTCATCGCCGGCTTGCTCGCGCTGGGTAACAAACGAGGTCCCGCCTTCATCCAACTCCCGCCCCACTTCGCCCCTGCCCACAGCGAAGCGCTGCTGGATTACCTCGCGGTTTGGCCCCGCGAACTTCAGGTGGCGATCGAGTTCAGGCATCCCGGCTGGTTTGCGGGCGGTGCCGCGGCCGAGGACG
The DNA here is from genome assembly GCA_945883885.1 of Chryseobacterium gleum. Taxonomy (GTDB): domain Bacteria; phylum Bacteroidota; class Bacteroidia; order Flavobacteriales_D; family Sanyastnellaceae; genus CAMCYM01. The sequence goes on along the minus strand of CAMCYM010000065.1, from coordinate 2,530 downwards.
TCTGGGCGGCGATGGCTGCGCTCGGCATCGGTACCGTCATCAGCGACACCGCCCTCCGCCGCGACGCGGTGCACATGCGCCGCACCGCTGACTTTGTGCTGGTGCGCTACGGCGGTGGAGATGGGCATCCGAGCGATGCGATGCGCCTGGCGGCCTGGGCGGACCGGTGTGCGGTTTGGGCAGAAAACGGCTGCAGAGAAATCCACTTCCTGGTGCACCAACCGGACAGCGTGCGCACCCCCACCACGTGCCGCGACTTCATCGACGCCTGCGCGCGCCGCAACCACCCCCTGCTCACCCCTCCCCGCTCCCCGCTCACCCTCTTCTAACCTCTCACCCACACTCAACCCTCACACTCATACGGTTAGATCATTCCGAACTGGCGGAAATGGTGGGCCGTATGATGCGCCACCAAGATTTGCATCTCCTCGCCCTCCATCGGGCCATACATCGGATGCTGCTTCGGTCCTGTCCACCCCGCTGCCTCATCCAGCGCCGCCTCAAGCCGCGCATGTGCCGCCGCGAAGTCCTGGCGCCCCGTCACCCGCATCACCGGAGCGGTCGCCATGCCGCGGGCCGCACGCTCCGGCGGCGTGGCGAGCAGACGACGCAAGAACGGGCGCCCGATCAAACGGGCAATCACCGCCACCGCCGGGGATACCGGGATGCGGCCGGCATAGACATCGACGAACCGCGCGCAGTGTTCCGCCATGCCCGCTGCATCGAGGGTGCCCCACTTGCGGGGTGAATCTTCGCGCAGCGACGCACACGCAGCCCGCAATGCCGCCAGGTCCGGAGCGCCTGCAGGTGCCGTCAGGCGCCGTGGCATTTCTTGTACTTCAGCCCCGAACCACAAGGGCACGGGTCGTTCGGCAACACCTTCGGCTCCACCCGCACCGGTTGCACCTTCGGGGGTGGGGGCGAGGGCGGCTGGTTCGAAGGACGCAGTCCGGCAGGCACCTGCATGGGTGGCCGTTGAACCGGTTGGGGGCGGGCGGCAGCAAGCTGTTCTTGCATGTTCCGGACCCCTTCCTTCGAGGCGCTGACCCGCGGGGCGTCGGCCTGCGGCATCGGGCGAGCAGGCGCCACCGGTTGCGTCGGGATGGTGCACTTCATCAAGAAGGACGCGACTTCCGCGTTCATCCGGACGACCATGGCCCGGAAGAGCTCGTAGGACTCGAACTTGTAGATGAGGAGGGGGTCTTTCTGCTCGTAGCGCGCGTTTTGGACATTCGAGCGGAGGTCGTCCATCGCACGCAAATGCTCTTTCCAGTACTGGTCGATGATGGCGAGTACAACCCCTTTTTCCATCGCCTCGATGACCGTACGTCCGCCCGTATGCACGCTCTCAGAGATGTCTGCAGGGACCTGCAGGGTTTTGCGGCCGTCGGTGAAGGGGACGAGGATTTGGACGAAGTCGTTCGTGGGATCGTCGTGCACCCGCTGGATCACGGGATGGGCCCGCTCGGCGAGGTCGGCCGACTTCAACCGGTAGAGCTCCTCTACTCGGGCATAGGTCTGCCAAGCAAGCTCCTCGATTTTGGCCGTTGCAAAGGCACCCGCCTCCACCGTCGGTTCGATCCCGAAGTCCGCAAGCAAACCGAGGCGGAACCCTTCAAAATCCCGCGTGGGGTGGGTCGACGTGAGGTGCGATTCGACGAGTTCGAAGAACATGTTCGCCACATCGGTCCGGATCCGATCTCCGAAGAGGGCGTGCCGGCGGCGCTTGTAGATGACCTCGCGCTGGGCGTTCATCACGTCGTCGTACTCGAGCAACCGCTTCCGCACGCCGAAGTTGTTCTCTTCGACCTTCTTCTGTGCGCGCTCGATGCTCTTTGTGATCCACGGGTGCTGGATGACTTCGCCCTCCTTGTGCCCCATCCGGTCCATCATCTTCGCGACGCGGTCGGAGCTGAACAGGCGCATGAGGTCGTCCTCCAGCGAGACGTAGAACTGGGAGGATCCCGGGTCGCCTTGGCGGCCCGACCGGCCCCGCAGCTGCCGGTCCACGCGCCGGCTGTCGTGGCGCTCGGTGCCGATGATGGCAAGACCGCCCGCGGCTTTCGTTTCAGCGGTGAGCTTGATGTCCGTTCCGCGGCCCGCCATGTTCGTGGCGATGGTGACCGTGCCGGACTGTCCGGCGAGGGCTACGATTTCGGCTTCCCGCTGGTGAAGTTTGGCATTCAGCACCTGGTGCTGGATGCCCCGCATCTCGAGCATCCGCGAGAGGAGCTCGCTGACTTCCACCGTGGTCGTACCCACGAGCACCGGTCGACCGGCGTCGCGCAGGGCCACGATGTCGTCGATGATGGCGTTGAACTTCTCGCGCTTCGTTTTGAAGACCAAATCGTCCTTGTCGTCCCGCGAAATCGGCGCATTCGTCGGGATGACCGTCACGTCGAGCTTGTAGATGTCCCACAATTCCGACGCCTCCGTCTCCGCCGTACCCGTCATGCCCGCGAGCTTGTGGTACATCCGGAAGTAATTCTGCAGCGTGACCGTGGCGTAGGTTTGGGTCACGGCTTCGACG
>CAMCYM010000064.1 GCA_945883885.1 Chryseobacterium gleum | reverse complement strand
TGACCGCTGGAGATACCAACGTTCTGGCCCAGGATGGGAAGTGAACCAGTTGTTTCCCTGAGGCTTATCGGACAACTTCGAGCAGCAGGCCTTTCAGATAGGCCCCTTCCGGATGGGCCAAACTCACCGGATGGTCCGGTGGCTGGTGCAACCGACGCAGCACCCGTACTTCTCTTCCTGAATCCATAGCAGCTGAAGCAAGGGTGTGCGCGAACAGGGCCTCGTCGACTGCTTGGGAGCACGAAAACGTAAACAACAACGCCCCGGGGTCCATCGTCCGCAACGCGGCAAGGTTGATCCTCTTGTAGGCTTGCACCGCTGCATGTCGGGCGCTGTGGTTTTTTGCGAACGCAGGCGGATCCAGCACCACACACCCAAACCCCGCTACGCCCTGTTTCAAATAATCCATGGCATCTGCTTGCACAATCGCGTGCGCTTCGTCCGCAAAACCATTGCGGATAACGTTTGCGCGTGCAAGCTCAACCGCAGCAGCAGAACTGTCCAAGCTCGTCACCTGGGTAGCGCCCCCTTGAAAGGCCGCCACGCTGAATCCCCCGGTGTAGCTGAACACGTTGAGCACATTCCTGCCGGCCGCATGGTCCCGAACGAAATTCCGGTTGTCCCGTTGGTCGAGGAAAAAGCCGGTTTTCTGGCCCGCGACCACATCCACTTCATACGTCCGGCCTTGCTCCTCGGCCAGGACAGCAGCCTCCACGTGTTCGCCGAAAAGCCATCCGTCGGTCGAGGTTTGGCGTGTGGACCGGTGGAGGGCTTTTGAACTCTTGTCGTAGATGCGGATCGGAGTGCCGGCACAGGCCTCAAGTACAGCGGACCGTGTGATTTCCAGCGAACGAGCCATGCCGAGGGTGTGGTTTTGGACCACCACACAATCGCCATAGAGGTCCACAATCAAGCCGGGCAAGCCGTCCCCTTCGCCGTGGACGAGCCGGCAGGAGGTTTGGCCCGGGGCCTGCATCAGCCCCCACCTACGACGTGCTTCCACCGCCGCGCGGATGCGATCGATCCACCACGCTTCATCGGGTTGTGGTCCGGTTCCGAAGGTGAGCATCCGGACGGCAATGCTGCTGCCTGCAGCGAAATGGCCGAATCCGAGCGACTCACCGGAAGCGGCCTGCACGGCTACGACATCTCCATCGGCAGGAGTCCCGGTCCATTTGGCGATCGCGCCGCTGAAAACCCAAGGGTGGCGGCGGCGAAGGGCAGCGTCTTTCTCCTTTCGAAGGTGGGCGATGGCTGGTTGCACGGGCGAAAGGTACGCGGTCAATAGAGGTAGACTGTTCGACCGCGGGTATAGAGGAGGTGATCGCTTCGCATGGCCCGCAAGGCCTCAATGGCGTCTTCGCGGTGGAGCGGCGGAATCGACTTCAGGAGCGCATCGGCATCGACTCCGGATGGAGGGATGGCGGTGAGGAGGAATGCCCGCGTGGCCGCAGGATTCTGCGCACATCGATCGCATACACCGCAGGGGGCGGGGTCGGATTCTCCGAAGTAGAGGTCGAGGGCAGCGCTGCGGCACGTGGTGAGCTCGATGTAGTTCTGGACGTCTTGCCATTTGGCCCACACGTGCTTCGCGCGATCGGGTCCGACAGAAGCCGGCAAAGGCAAGCGGTCCGCGGCAATCCGATGCTGCAGCCACAGGACGCGAAATCCCGGGGAGCTCGGCTTCCATTCGAGGATGCCGGTGCGGTCGAATCGCTCGAGCAAGGCCGACACCTCCGAGACGGGAACGTGCAGGCGGCTTGCGAGCAACGCGGGTTGAATGGCAACAGGTACATTCCGGGAGGGGAGGAGGCTGCGCAGCAGTTCCCGGGCGACCGGGTCACCTTGGGAAGCTGCGGGGAAGTCGGCAGGTCCGATGAAGAGCACGGCCTCCCCTTCACCCCGGTTGCGCACCTCGCGCAGAGTGAAATGCCCTGCACGCGCGCAGGCTTCCAGGGCTGCTTGGGCAGGCGCAAGGGGAGCACCCTGCGCCGCTACCCAGCCGCGCAGATCAAAAGAAGTCGGGTGCTCAGGCAAGTCGCCGATGGCCACAGAGCCTTGGTTTGCGACTGCTTGGTAGACCGCACGGATGAGTGCAACATCCGGGAAACGTTCCGTGCAGCGACGTTCTGTGCGTTTCCGTGCAAGTTCTGTGGGAAACAAGACGCACCGAGAAGGCAGTCCGTCTCGCCCCGCTCTTCCGGCTTCTTGGACGTAGCTCTCTAGATCGGCGGGCAGATGGGCGTGGTACACCCACCGCACATCGGGCTTGTCGATGCCCATTCCGAAGGCATTCGTACAGGCGAGCATTCTCAATCGGCCCTCGAGCCAAGCACGCAAGCGCTGGTCCTTCTCCGCTTTTGAAAGGCCGGCATGGTACGAGGCCGCTTCGAGGCCGAGGGACTGCAACCGGTGGGCCCATTTCTCGGCATCCACCCGGGTCCCCACGTACACGAGTCCGGTGCCAGACTCCTGGGCGGCAGCTTCGAGCAGCGTGACCTCCGGATCCCCGGACCGCACAACCGAGAACGCGAGGTTGTCCCTGCGCATCGGAGAACGGTGCAAGGCCGCTTCTGCGAGGCCCAGTTGATCGACCAAATCCAGGACGACCTCCTGCGTTGCAGTCGCCGTGTAGGCCCCCCAAGCGGCCCCGGAGAGCCTGCTTCGCAACGCCGCAATTTGCCGGTATGCCGGTCGAAAATCGTGGCCCCATTGAGAAATGCAATGCGCCTCGTCCACCGCGACCGTCCGAATCGGCAAGTAGGGCAAGCGCTCAACGAATCCCGGGTGGTTGAGGCGCTCCGGTGCGACGTATAAGAACTGCAAATGCCCAGAAATGGCGTCGTCGTAAATGCGGGCTGCCGCGTCGGCGTCGAGCTCGCTGGTGAGTGCCTTTGCCCGCAGGCCCTTGGAACGCAACCCGCGCACTTGGTCGTGCATCAAGGCGAGCAAAGGGCTGATTACCAGGCATAGGCCGCCCCGAAGGACGGCGGGCAGTTGGAAGCAAATGGACTTTCCGCCCCCCGTGGGCAACACGGCGCAGAGGTCCTTGCCTTTCCACAGGTCCAGGACCGGTCCGATTTGGTACGGGCGCAGGGCGCTGAAGCCCCAGTGGGCCCTCAGCGTGGCTTGGACCGTGTCGAGGTCTGCTTCAGGGATGGTGTACTTTTGGACCTCCACACCCCAAAGGAAATGCGGAAACTCGTCGTCGGAAATTGGAAATCCCACAAATCTCTGGCCGAGGCACAGGAGTTTGTGGACGTGCTCGATGTGCACCTTGGTGCGGATGCGGCGGGGTGGGAGGCCTGGATCGCGCCGCCCGCGCCGTATTTGGCCCTGTTAGCGAGGCAATCGGCCCGTTCAGGCACGTTGAGTTGGGTGGCCCAAAACGTGTCCGCCCACGCAGCAGGAGCACACACCGGTGAATTCACGGCGGAGATGCTCGTATCGTGCGGAATCCACGCCGCACTGGTGGGGCACAGCGAGCGCAGGGAGCGCTTCGGCGATGTGGACGATGTGGTGCGCAGCAAGGTTGTGCGGTGCCTCGAAGCCGGCGTGTTGCCGATCCTGTGCTGCGGTGAGACCCGCGTGGAACGCGAAGCAGGGCAAGCTTTTGCCCGCGTGGAGGCCCAAATCCATCACGCGCTCTCCGGCCTGGCAGGATCCGACCCGGTGGTGGTGGCGTACGAGCCTGTTTGGGCCATCGGCACGGGCCTCACAGCCTCTGCCGCACAGGCCGAAGACATGCACGCACACCTTGAATCGGTCCTCGCTGCCCTGGGCGCAGCCGGTACACAGATCCTCTACGGTGGCAGCGTCAATCCCGGCAATGTGCGCGAGTTGTTCGAGGAACCCCACGTGCACGGCGCGCTTGTGGGCGGCGCTTCCCTCGACCCGGCTTCCTTTGCTCAGTTAGTTCGGGCCGGGGCATGAGTGCATTTCTTGAACTTCACTTGACCTTTCAGCCTGCTGAACCGGGCCGGGACATCGCCCTCGCATTGCTCTCCGAGTGCGGCTTCGACACGTTTCGCGAGGAAGGGCCCCAGCTGTGGGCCTATGCCGCGGTGGGAAGCATCGATGAGGCATCGCTCGAGGAAGTGCGCGGAGCACTGACGGAAGTAGGTCTCGCCGAATGGGCAGAAAGTGAGGTGCCCGAGGCGAATTGGAATGCGGTTTGGGAATCGGAATATGAGCCCGTGCACTTCGGCACGCGTGCGATCTTGCGCGCCCCCTTCCACGTGGCCCCTCCCAGCGGACTGGACGTGGTCATTCGTCCGGAAATGTCGTTTGGGACGGGCCACCATCCCACGACGCGGTTGATGATGGAGATGCTGCTGGATCATGTCCCCGCCGGCCTCCGCGTGCTGGACATGGGCGCGGGAACGGGGGTGTTGGCCATTGCCGCGGCCCTGCTCGGGGCCGAACGTTGCCTTGCGGTCGAAATCGAGTCGGGCGCGGCGGACAATGCGCGCTCGAATGTGGACCTGAATGCCGTGCATGTTCGGGTGGAAGTGCGGTGCGGCGATGCGGGATGTGTGCTGCCGGAAGATGGTCCATTTGATCGGGTACTCGCGAACATCAACCGCAACGTATTGACGCAGGATTGGCCGTCCTACGATCGGTTTGCAGCGCGCGGTGCACAGATTGTAACCAGTGGTTTTTTTCCTTCCGACGTAGAGACGCTCACCGCACGCGCCAGCCAGTTCGGGTGGCATCCTGTAGAACAGCGCGTGCACGAAGGATGGGCATGTGTACGTTGGGACCGCATGGAGCTTGACGCGCAATGAAGTGGGGGGTATGGGCCGTATGCCTAGCACTTGCCGGAGGAGTCCAGGCGCAGGAAGGGCCTCTTCCGGTCGGGCCGTGGACGGCAGAAGTGGCGCGCTGGGTCGAGCCCGTCGATGCTGAAGCAGCTCGGTGGTTGCGCAAGGACTTTGCGGAAGAACTGGCTGTTGCCCCGTGGACACCGGGCCGTTTAGATACCTTGCAACGCACATTAGAAGTCCTGCGCGAAGACCGCACTTTCAAGCCAGCAAGCGGAGTTCATTACCTGAAAACGGCCGCTTTTCTCGCGGCCGCACCCGGGTCTACGGGCTGGTCGGCTTGGCATGCGGTGGTTGCAAATCTTGCCGGAAAGAAAGCGTGGCGAAAGGCGTTGCCCGATTTTCTGGCGATTTCGCAGCCGTTTTTTCAGCAAGGTGTGCTGTCGGATCGGCCGCAGGCCGTTTGGCGACTGGAAGGAGCGAGCCCGGATTTCCGAACGGATAGCATCCCGGTGCTTCGCATCCAAGGAGCAACACTGGTGGGCGAATGCACGGGCGATCGCGTGGAACTGCGCGACGTGTGGGGCGAATGGCGGATTGCGGACGGTGAAGTGCGCATGGACAGCGCCTTTATGCCGTGGCAGGGCACTGAGCTGGACCCGTTGACCCACCACGCGCGGTTGCGGTCCACCGTGTTGCGACTGGATGCAGAAGGATTCGATGCGCCGCGCGCAGTCGTGGTTTCCAACTGGTTCGAACAAGGTCTTGAGGGCGAAGTACGGGTGCGTTTGGTGCGCAATCGAAACCCCGAAGATGTGGGATTTCCCCGCTTTGATTCGGCCAATCGGTCGGTGGTCTTGGATTCCATCCAGCCCGGGATGCGGTTTCAAGGGGGCTTAGGAATCCGTGGAGGCACGTTGATGGGAATCGGTGTGGAAGGGGAGCCTGCCCGCATCGATGTGTTTCAAAAAGATACGTTGCTGTTTCGAGCGGGTGCGCGCGAGATTCTCTTCGATTTGAAGGGTTTTAGTGCCGTGCACACGGAAATGACAATTTTTTGGGAGAACGATTCGATCTATCATCCGGACGTGCGCATGCGGTATGCCGTTGCGAACAGACGGCTTACTTTTCTGCGTGAGCGGGATGGGCTCGGTATGCGGCCTTTCGTAGATACCTACCACGATGTGGTGTTCGATGCGGATGCGGTGTCATGGGTACTGGAGGCTCCTTCGGTGGAAATCGGGAGTTTAGAGAGCACCACCGACCGCCGGGCATCGTTTCGAAGTTCTGATTTCTTTCGCATTCAGTCATTTGAGGCCATGAAGGGCATAGACCCTGTGCATCCGCTCGTGGAGTTGATGCAGTTCGTGCGAGCGACCGGGGCGATGGAATTTAGTGCGGCGCCCTACGGCCGCCAAATCGGCCTGAGCGAAACACAAGCGCAGATGATCTTCATCCGCTTGGCTCTGGAGGGGTATGTGGACCTCGATCTCGACACATGGCGGTGCACGGTGCTTCCTAAGGCAACGGAAACACTGGACCATGTTCGTGGGAAGCTGGATTACGATGTGCTTGCCTTCGAATCCGATGTGAAGAGTGGTCCAAATGCCGAATTCAGCCTGCTGAACGGTCGGTTGAATTTGAAGGGGGTAGATTTGGTTCAAGCAAGTGATTCTCAGTCCGTTCGAATCTTCCCGAAGGACGGTCGCTTGTCCCTCGGACGGAACCGCTCGTTCACCTTTGAAGGCATTGTACGTGCTGGCAACCTCGAGTTTTCGGGGCAAGGGTTCACGTTCGACTACGAGCAATTCCGCATCACACTCAACCGGGTCGATGCGTTGCATTTGATGGTCACGGACCCAGAGCGCTTGGATTCTCGAGGGCTGCCGGTGCGCTCCCGCGTGAAAAACGCTCTATCGGAGGTCAGCGGCACGTTGGCCATTGACCATCCGCTGAATCGATCGGGCACGCGTTCGGCGATGTATCCGAATTACCCCTCTTTCGAAAGTGACACCACCAGTTTTGTCTACTTCGACGAATCGGCCATCCGGTCCGACGTGTATGACCGAGATCGCTTTTACTATGCGGTAGAACCGTTTTCCTTGCGCCACATCGACCGGTTAGAACCGCAGGATTTGCAATTTGCTGGGAACTTGGTTTCTGGGGGCATTTTCGCCGATCACAGCGAACCGTTGGTTCTCATGGAGGACCTTTCGCTCGGCATGGCATGGACAACGCCGGCGGAAGGGGAACCGGTCTACGGCGGGGAGGCCCGATGGTACTCCCGTATCAAGCTGGATTTAGGCGGATTGCAGGGAACTGGGACGTTCGCATTCCTGAGCGGCAGGGTGGAAGGGGAGGGCCAAGTTTTTCTTCCGGACTCCCTCCGCGCTTCGAACGTGCGGTGCACGAATGCGCTCGACCGCAAGCTGCACGTGGCCTCTGTCGCGGGCGAGCAGGCTTCTGCGGTGTTCCGTCCGGGGTCGAAAGAACTTCAACTTCTCTCTGGAAAGGAGGGCTTTCGATGCATCCTTGACAGCGTTCGCTTCGACGGGGACGTGCGGCTGTCCCGCTCGGGACTTCTCGGGACGGGTGAACTCGCGTACAAGGATGGCCGCATCCGGATGGACAAAGGATCCCTCCAAGAAGAGCGAGTCCGGGCTTCACAAGCGGAGTTCTGGCTGATTTCACCGCGAACCCGGAACGAAGTTTTGCGTGCTCCAGAGGTCATCGCGGATGTGGATTTTGCCGGTCGCGTGGGACGGTTTACATACCGTGACGGCGAGCGTTCTGTGGAGTTTCCCGAACACAAGTACCGCGCATTCCTGGATCGTTTGGATTGGAACATGGAACGCGCGGTGGTGCAAGTGGCGACCGATCGCACGTTTCCTTCGGGCGATGTGTGGACCGATCCTGCACGCAAGGAGCGTGCGAATTTTGTGTCTACTGCTTCGCCTGATACCCTGCGCTTTTTAGCTCCGGTGGCAACCTTCGATGTGGTGGAGAACCGCATCGCGTGCACCCGGGTGCCGGAATTGCTCGTGGCAGATGCGCGGTTGGTACCTCGCGGTGGGGATTTGGGCATTCGGGAGAATGCCCGACATGAGCCGCTCATCGGTGCTGAGCTGCTGCTTCCCGTGACTGACCCCGTGCACAAAATCGTGGATGCCACCCTCGAGGTGCAGGACGGCATGCGCTATTCCGGATCAGGCGACTACGTCTTCCAAGACGGCTCTGGAACCGGTCGGGTAGTGCCGCTGGACAAGCTGGGCGTGGATTCGGAGGGCACTTCGTACGGCTCGGGCAAGGTGTCTGAGAAGGACCTTGTGTTTTTCGGGCCTGCGTTCCAGTTCAAGGGCGACGTAAACCTGCTCGCGACCGAGCGTTTCCTCGGGTTTGACGGTGGAGTCCAGCTGGCAGCAGGCTGCTTGAGCTACGACCGTTCGTGGTTGAAGTTTGCCGACCGCATCGATCCGTCGGCGCCCGCATTCCCGGTCAGCGATCGACCTACTGACCTGAGAGGCAAGCCGCTGGTGTTTTCATGGACCGCAAGTGTCGGAGAACCCTA
>CAMCYM010000063.1 GCA_945883885.1 Chryseobacterium gleum | reverse complement strand
TGGGCGGACCCACACTTTTTTGCCCCAGGCTTCGTCGTAGACGGCGGCTTCGGGAGCCCGGTTGAGGTCGTAGGCGTAGCGCGAGTCGGTTCCGACGAGGGTGATGGGCAGGTCGGCGATGAACGTGTCGGTGTCCGGATCTTCTTCCTGCCACCGCTCGAATGCGCTCACCGCGGAGCGGATTTCCAGCTCGTGCGGCATGCGGCTTCCGGCGTGGATGGCCGTTGCGATGTACGGAACCCAGCGGCGCACGCGGACGATGCAGCCGGTATCGGAGGCCGTGGCTTCGAGCGAGCCGCCGGCCTGAAGGCGCGCGCAGATCTCGTCCGCGGTGAGGTGCTCCATCAGGCCTCGGCCACCGTTTTGCGGAGGGCGTCGCGGCGGGAGCGGGCGGAGGCGCGCAGGTCGACCATGCGCTCGGCCCAGTCGATGACGCGGGTTTGGAGCCGGACCCGGTTCAGGCGGTTGATGTTGACGATGCCGCCTGGGCTGAGCACGTTGACTTCGATGAGCTTTCCGCCGATGAGGTCGACGCCCACGAAGTAGAGCCCGTCTTGGACGAGTTTGGGCCCGATGGAACGGCAGACCCGGAGTTCGTCGCGGGTGAGCACGTGCTTGTGCACCGAGCCGCCTGCATGGACGTTGCTGCGGGCATCCCCTTCCGCCGGCACCCGGCGCATGGCCCCGATGGGCTCTCCGTGGAGCATGAGCACGCGCACGTCGCCTTGCTCGGCGCCTTCGACATAATCCTGCAGAATCACGTAGTTCGATTCGCCGCCTTTGCCGCTGATGTAGAAGTCCAGCAGCGAGTTGACGTTTTGCATGGCGCCGCGTTCAAGGACGATGACGCCGCTGCCGCCGAAGCCGTTGAGCGGCTTGAGGATCATCTTCTGTGCGCTCGATTCGCGGATGACCTTGAGCAGGTAGTCCTTGTTTTTGCTGACGTAGGTCCGCGGGATGATGGTGTGGCCAGGGTCGTCCATGGCCGCGGTGTAGAGCTTGTTATTCGCCTCGCGGAGTCCCTGTACACTGTTGACAATGAACACGTCGTCCTTGACCGAGTCGAGGAAGTTGAGGGCCAAATTGTCCAACGGCGGGTTTGCCCGCATGAAGATCACGTCGAAGCCGGCGAGGGGGAGCATTTGGTCCCGAAAGCGGGCAGTTTTGTAAAACTGCTCGATGTTGCGCGACGGCTTCGCTCCGTCTTCGAACAGCTTGCTGAAGGCCATCGTGGTGGAATCCCGGATCGTCAGATTCGCACTGGTGGTGAGCGCCACGCGGTGTCCGCGGCTCACGCATTCGTGGATGAGCCGGAGGGTGCTGTCGGAGGCCGGGGTGACCGACTCCCAAGGGTACATGAGGAAGCAGACGTTCATGGCGCAGGATTCGCGGGTTCGCGGGCGCGAAAGTACCTGCTTCCTGCGTGCTTCGCGTGAACACAGGGTGAACTTGGCTTTATTTGTTCCATGAAATTTGCGATGTGCGCGTTCTTTTTTGCCTGCGCCCTGGCGGGCGCGGCCCAAACCGCCGACACCACCTGGGTGCAGACCTTCACCTTCGAGGCCCAAAACAACCCCGCCACGGCCTATGACAGCCCCGGTCGGCGGTGGTTCGACTTCCCCGCCGCCGACAACGGGCAGTCCTACCGCAAGGTCCTCATGTACCACCGGCTGAAGTGCTTCGAAGACGGCACCGCCGGCAACCTCGGCTTCGCCTGCGGCGAGTGGGACTACCTGACGTACACCTACCTCTTCGAGCACACCGGCGCACTCGACTCGAACCTCGTGTCCCATCCCCGCTGGAAGATCGACGACCTCGACTTTGCGGCGGATACGCTGATTCTGACCCCGGTGGGCGGCGTGCCGCACGATACGGTGCGTGCGACCTGGACGCAACCGGCACTGGACTTCGGGGCGGCCACGTGGGCCGCAGGCAATCCCGCGGCTGCGGTGCCGTGGGTGGCCGGGGAGCCATTCGTCTCGGCCGGTGGGGCGATTGCACAAGGAGCGGCGCGGTTGCAGGCACTCTTCACCGGCGCAGAACTGGCGGCGATGGGGATGGTGCCGGGGCCGGTCCAAGCGGTGGAGCTGCCATGGGACTTCGGCTCGGGAAGCGTGGGACGGCCGATGGAGCTGCGGTTGAGAGGGACCTCTGCGGCGGTGCTGGACGCGTTGGTGGACGACGGCTGGGAAGCGCATGCGCGGTGGCTGGCGGGAGAGGGGGTGAGTGCGGTGGCGCTGGAAACGCCATGGACGTGGGATGGGGTCGAAGGACTCGTGGTGGAAGTGGTGTTCGAGGAGGCTGCAGTGGGCATTGCAGGGACGACGGCGGAGGTGGCACCGGGCAAGACGCGGGCTGCGGTGGCCGCGGGGAACTACGTGCGCTTCGACGGGGGCGATCGGTTCGAAGTGGATGCGGCGGCACTCGACGGGGTAGGGGAGGCGGTGACGGTGGAGTTTTGGCAGCGCGGCAACGCGCAGTTTCAGCCGGAAAACTCCACCCTGTTCGAAGCCCACGGTCCGGCCGGAGAGCGCGAGTTGAATGCCCACCTCCCGTGGTCAAACGGGCGCGTCTACTGGGATGCAGGCTACGACGGCGGGTACGACCGCATCGACCAGCAAGCGACGGAGATTCAATACGAGGGCCGCTGGAACCACTGGGCCTTCGTGAAGGATGCCGCGGCGGGGGTGATGTCGATGTACGTGAACGGCGCCTTGTTCGCGACGGGCGCCGACCGCGACAACCCCATCGGCGAGGTGGTGCGGATGCGCATCGGGTGCGACGGGTGGGGCGGAAACGACTACCGCGGTGACGTGGACGGGTTCCGGGTTTGGGAGGCGGCGCTCGCCCCCGAGGTGGTGGCGGCGTACCGGAGCCGGCCTGCAGATGCTTCGCACCCCGCCTTCGACGCGCTGCGGGCGAGTTTTCAGTTTGACGGGGCGGACGGAACGGCCTCGGAAGAGGGCGTCCTGCATGGCAACGCGGGCCGGGTGCGCTACCGGGGCAGCGAAGTGTTTTGGAAGGAAGGACCGGTGGAGGGCGATTTGCGCCCGTCCTTCCGGTTTGTGCAGGGGGCGGTGGCCGCCGGGACGGTGACTACGGTGTACGACCGGGCTGAGCCGGTGCCGCCGGTGAGTGTGACCGGTTGGGCCGTCGAAGGCAACGGGGTGGTGATGACGGAGCTGGGCTACGGGTGGCCTGCGGGCAGCACGACGCGCACCCGGCTGGAGGACGGCACTGTGCTGGCTACCTACCCCATCGCCGGACCGGAGACGGTGTACACGCAAGAACCCCTGAGCTACTACAGCCCGCCCTTCGAGGTCATCGAGCGGGTGGAGTTGGGGCGGTACATCACCCCGTACGGCATCGGGTTGACGCTGGGCGATGACGGGTGGGCGTGGGTGTACGACGTGACGGATTACCTGCCGCTCTTGCGCGACAGCGTGGAGTTGGAGGCGGGGAATTGGCAGGAGCTGCTGGATTTGAAGTTCGCGTTCATCCACGGGACGCCGCCGCGCGACGTGGAGCGCGTGGAGGCTTTTTGGCGCGGGTCGTATGGGCTGGCAGGCTTCGACCTCGCGGTGGAGCCCTACACGTTCACACCGGTCGCAGGGGAGGAGGGATTCCGGCTGCTGACCCGCGCAAGCGGCCACGGCTTCGGAACAGGCAACAACTGCGGAGAGTTCTGCAACAACATCCACTCTGTGCGCGTCGACGGAACCCAGGTCGACAGCTGGCAGATCATGCGGGAATGCGGCGACAACCCGCTGTATCCGCAAGGTGGCACGTGGATTTACGACCGCGCGGGTTGGTGTCCGGGCGCGCCCGTGGACACGCGCGAGATCGAGCTGACCCCGCATGTCACCCCGGCCGAGCCGTTCACGGTCGAGTACGACATCCAGTACGACCCGCACGGCAACTACGTAATGGAGGGCCAAATCGTCGCCTACGGTCCGCCGAACTTCACGCACGACGTGGAGCTGATGGAAATCCTCGCGCCGACGAACGACAAGCTGCAGAGCCGCTGGAACCCGGTATGCGAAGGGCCGCGCGTCCGGATCCGTAACACGGGCAGCGCGCCGCTGACGTCCTGTACGTTCACCTGCGGGGTTACGGGCGGAGCGTCGGCGACGTTTGTTTGGGAGGGGGAGCTGGGCTTCTTGGAGTCTGCCGTCGTGGACCTGCCGTACTTCGACCCGGCCCTGATCGAGGGGGGCGACGAAGAGCTGCTGACGTTCACCGTTGAGGTAACCGCGCCGCTCGACGGCCAAACCTCGAACAACACCGCCTCGACCTCCTTCTACCGCGTCCCGACCTGGGCATACCCCGACCTCGACGACAACCGCATCATCGTTTGGACGAAGACGAACAGCATCCCATGGGAAACTTCGGTCCGCCTCACCGATGCGTCCGGAGACCTCGTTTGGACCCGCACCTACCCGGAAGCGAACACGACCTACCGCGATACCCTCGCCCTCAACGCCGGCTGCTACCGCCTCGAAGTGCGCGACACGGACGACGACGGCCAAGACTTCTGGGCGAACGACGACGGGTCCGGCTACACCCGGGTCAAACGCGTGGCCGGCGGCAACTTCGTCAACTTCGAGCCCGACTTCGGCCGCTCGATCTCCCAAGCATTCCACTTCGCCACGAACCTGGTGTCGGTCCAGCCCATCGCGGCCCCAGCCGCTTCGCCCGCCACCCTGGCGGTGCACCCGAACCCTACGTCGGGGGTCCTCCACGTGGCGGTCGCGGGATTCCGGCCGGACGCCGAGCTCGCATGGACGGTGCTGGATCCGGCGGGGCGTTCGGTCCTTTCCGGCCGGAGCCCGTCGTCCGCTGGACTCACACTGGATCTGGCCGGTTTGCCTTCGGGGCTCTATGCCCTCCGGGTGGTTCAGGGGGCGTTGAGCGCTACGGCGCGCGTTTTGCGGCACTGACCCCCTCTCCCGCGAGGGTTCGTTCATAAAAAATCCTCTTTTTTCCGGAGCCACCCCCGTCGCGCATGGGGGTGGTTCTTATTTTTGGTGAAAAATTGCGGCGATGCCCACTCCCCACCCCCACCCTCAACCCCGTTCTCAATCTCAATCTCAACCTCGCCCTCAATCTCAACCTCGCCCTCAATCTCAATCTGATTCCCCCATGCTCCGCCACCACGCCCTCCGCACCATCATCGACCGCGAGCCCCGCCAGTTCGAGCGCCCCGCGAACAAGATTTCAGCCTACTACGGCGAAGACGTGTTCAACCACCACGTCATGCGCGAGTACCTGACGGAGGAGGCGTACGACAGTATCATGGAGGCGATGGAGCACCACACGCCGATTGACCGGAAGGTGGCGGATCAGGCAGCATCTGCGATGAAGGAATGGGCCATCTCCCGGGGAGCTACGCACTATACGCATTGGTTTCAGCCGTTGACGGGGTCTACGGCAGAGAAGCACGACAGCTTCATCAACCCCACCTCCGACGGCCGGGCCATCGAGAAGTTCGACGGCTCGTTGCTGGTGCAGCAGGAGCCGGACGCCAGTTCGTTCCCGAATGGAGGAATCCGGAACACGTTCGAAGCCCGGGGGTATACGTTGTGGGATCCCACGTCGCCGGCGTTTGTTTGGGACAATACCCTCTGCATTCCGACGATTTTCATCAGCTACACGGGCTTTGCGCTCGACAACAAGATGCCGCTGCTCAAGGCGCTTTCGCGCATCGACCGTGCGGCGACGGACGTGTGCCAATACTTCGACAAGAACGTGACGAAGGTGGTGGCGACGCTCGGGTGGGAACAAGAGTACTTCCTGGTGGACAAGGCGTTGCATGCGGCGCGCCCCGACCTGCAGATGACCGGCCGGGCGCTCTTCGGGGCGGCACCGGCAAAGGGCCAACAGCTGGACGACCACTACTTCGGCAGCATCCCCGCCCGCGTCAGCGCGTTCATGAAGGAATTTGAACTCGAGGCCCACCGGCTCGGCATTCCGGTTACGACCCGGCACAACGAGGTGGCGCCGAACCAGTTCGAGTGCGCGCCGAAATTCGAGGAGGCGAATTTGGCGAACGACCACAACCTGCTGCTCATGGAGCTGCTCGACAAGGTCGCGCTGAAGCACGATTTCCGGGTGTTGCTCCACGAAAAGCCCTTTGCAGGCGTGAACGGCAGCGGCAAGCACAACAACTGGTCGCTCGGCACGAACACGGGCGTAAACCTCTTGAAGCCGGGCAACAACCCGAAGACGAACCTGCGGTTTTTGACCTTCTTTGTCAACACCCTCGCGGCGTTGCACCGCCACGCAGACATTGTGCGCGCCTCGTTCGCCTCAGTCGGCAACGAGCACCGGCTCGGCGCAAACGAGGCACCGCCGGCCATCATCAGTGCGTTCATCGGCACGCAGCTCGAGCAAATGCTCGACGCCATCGAAGCCGGCATCGGTGAAGGCCCGCTTTCGCCGGACGACAAGACGGCGCTGAAGCTCGAAATAGGCCGCATCCCAGAGGTTTTGCTCGACAACACCGACCGCAACCGCACCTCGCCGTTCGCCTTCACGGGGAACAAGTTCGAACTCCGCGCCGTGGGCAGCACGGCGAACTGTGCCGTCCCGATGACGGTGCTCAACACCATCGTCGCTTCGCAGTTAGAAGAGTTCAAGGTGGCGGTCGATGCGCGGATCGATTCCGGAGACAAAAAAGACGATGCCATCCTCAAAGAGCTGCAGAAGCTCATCATCGAAAGCAAGCCCATCCGCTTCGAAGGCAACGGCTACTCGCAAGAGTGGGTTGAAGAAGCTGCCCGGCGCGGACTTGCGAATCTGCGGACGACTCCCGATGCCCTCGAGGTGTTGACCCGCCCCGAGGTAATCGCCTTGTTCGAACGGATGCAGGTGCTGCGGCCTGAAGAGCTGCACGCCCGCGTGGAAGTGGACCTCGAGGGGTACTTGCTGAAGCGTGAAATCGAGCAGCGTGTGCTGCTTTCCATGGCACGCAACACGATCCTGCCGGCTTCCATCGCCTACACGTCGAACCTCCTTGCAAACATTCAGGGGATGGAGGCGGTGATGGGGGCAGAAGGCTTCCTGCACACCGCGGCGCAGCGGGACCTCCTGGGACACGTGAGCGCGGCGGTGCAGCGGGTGCATGCCCTCGCTGGAGAGGTCGAAGCCTTGCACCACGAGGCGGAATCGCATCCGAGCGCCCTCGAGCGCGCGCGTGCGGTTTCTTATACGGTCGTACCGAAAGTCTCCGAGCTGGGGGCAGCATGTTCCGAGCTCGAGCGGTGGGTGGACGACGCCATGTGGCCGCTGCCGAAATTCTCAGAACTCCTGTTCACGCGCTGAGTTCACGGGGGGAGGTTCGAACAGGCGCGTAAAAAACTTTGGGTCGGCGTGCGAATCCGTTCGCATGCCTTACTTTCGGCGGTTGAACCCACAACGGGAAAGGATGCATCAACACCTGCAAGTGTTTCTCTCTCGGGCCGGCTTGATTGTCGCCCTCTGCTTTGCTTTGGGCGTTCAGGCGTTTGCCCAAACCGACCTCACCGCCGATGCGGACCGGATGTACGATCGCCAAGGATTTGCGGAAGCGGCTGGAGAGTACACGAAGGTGTATCCCCGCATCAAGAACAAAGACGAGGCCGGCCGTGTGGCCTACCTGATCGGGGATTGCTACTACCGGATCATGAACCTTCCCGCCGCGGAAGAATGGCTGAAAAAGGCCGTCGGCTTGAAGTACGGGGATTCCCATCCTGAGGTGTTCTTGCGCTACGGGGATGTCATGATCGTGCAACACGAATTCGAAGAAGCAAAGGAGTGGTTTTCCACCTTCAAGGAACAAGGTGGAGATGCCACGGTAGCTGCGCAACGGTTGGAATCTGTGGAAGCAGCAGCACTCGCGTTGGATGAGCCTCCTGCCCGGTATTTGGTGGAAAACATGCTGCTTTTGAATTCCGAAGCCTATGACTTCGGGGCGGCATACGCTTCAAAAAAGGGGGATGAGCTCGTTTTTTCTTCTTCACGACCCACATCCACTGGAAGCGGGGAGGACCCCATCACCGGAGAGGCATTCATGGACTTGTTCACCTCTACCCAAGACAAGAAGGGAAGGTGGAGCACTCCGGAACCGGTGGTCGGTGCGGTAAATACCGAAGCGAATGAGGGAACGGTCGCGTTCGATTCCAAGTTCAAGACGATGTACTTCACGCGGTGTGTGACCGAGGGAAGTTCAAACTTCGCCTGCGACATCTACCGGTCGCCGAACATGGGAGGTCGCATGGGGCCGTCTGAGGTGATCAACCTCCTGGATCGTGCTTCTGATACCGGTTCCCAAATCGGTCACCCGGCGTTCACCCCGGACAATGCATTCCTCATGTTCGCCTCAGACATGCCCGGAGGCTTCGGGGGGAAGGACATTTGGTACGTCACCTACGATGCGAAGAAGGACGCATTCGGAGCGCCTGTGAACATGGGGTCTACGGTAAATACGGCTGCAGATGAGATGTTCCCGCGCATGCGGTACGACGGTACCCT
>CAMCYM010000062.1 GCA_945883885.1 Chryseobacterium gleum | reverse complement strand
ACCTCCCCCTTCAGCCCGAAGTGGTCCACCGCATCGTCCCCCCGGTTCCACGATTCCGGCGTCCCTCGCCCGGTGGCGGCCAGCACCAGCCGCTCCTCCTCGACGAAGGCATCGCCCGCGCGCCGGTACACCCGCCCCCACTCGCACATCCGCAGGTCGGGATGCTGATGATGCCGGTTGCGGGCGATCGTTTCCAGCGTTTGGAACAGCAGGTCGCTCCGCAGGACATCGAGGTCGGAACTCAGCGGATTCCGAAGCGCCACCCGCGTGGCAGCGGCTTCCGGCAACCACCGCTCGACGTATGCGCCGCGCGTCAACGAATTGTGCATGACCTCGGTAAATCCCCGCGCGACGAGCAGGTCCGTGACGGCCCGCCGCATCGGTTCCCGGTTCCCACGACCGGGCTCCGGCAACGCCATGCGCACCTGCCCGGGCAGCGGAATCCGGTCAAACCCGTGGATGCGCAGGAGCTCCTCGATGACGTCGGCCGGCCTGCGAACATCGGCACGGTAGGCCGGCACCTCGAGGTCGATTCCCTCCGCATCGCGGGCCACCACCCGCAACTCCAGCGCCGCGAGCAGCGCTGCGAGGCGCTCGGGCTCGATCTCCACCCCGACGAGGCGACGGAAATCCCCGTGTCCCAGGCGCACCCGCGCCGGACCCGGCACCGCCTCCTTTGCTTCGGCCTCTGCAGCCGTCGCGGCTACCGTGCCGCCCGCCCATTCGACCACGAGGCGCGCGGCGAGGCGCAGTGCGCGGTGCGTCAGTTCCGGATCTACACCCCGCTCGTAGCGGAACGACGCGTCGGTGGACAGCCCGTGGCGTCGGGCCGCCTTGCGGATGCCCACCGGGGCGAACCACGCGGATTCCAGGAAGATGCGCGTCGTCTCCGGTCCTACGCCGGTCGTACTTCCGCCGAGCACCCCGGCCAGCGCCATCGGCTGTGCGGCATCGGCGATGACGAGGTCCTCTGCGTCGAGCGTCCGCTCCACGCCGTCGAGGGTGATGAAACGCTCGCCGGCGGAGGCTTTGCGGACGACGACGTGTCCGCCGGAGATGCGGTCGGCATCGAAGGCGTGCAGCGGGGTTCCGAGGGTGTGGAGCACATAGTTCGTCGCATCCACCACGGCGTTGATCGGCTTGAGCCCGATGGCGGTCAAGAGCTTTTGGACGTCGGGAGGAGAGGGCACGGTGCGTACCCCTTCGATGAGCAGGCCGAGGTAGCGCGGGCACGCTTCGGCCGCTTCGACGGTGACGGCGATGCTGCCAGATCGGTCGGCGTAGACGAGTTCTGGGCCGTCCGGAACCACGAGGTCGGGCACAGGATCGGCGCCGGTACCTCCGATGCCGTCGACCGTTCCGAGCAGGAGGCCGGCGCGCAGGTCGCGGGCCACGCCGATGTGGCTCATGGCGTCGGTTCGGTTCGGGGTCAGGCCGATTTCAAGGACCGCATCCGACCCGATGCCGAAGGCCGCGGCCGCCGGCGTGCCGGGGACAAGCGCGGCGTCCAACTCCACGATGCCCGCGTGGCCGTGCCCCAGCCCGAGTTCGTCCTCTGCGCACAGCATGCCTTCGCTGACTTCACCGCGGATCTTGCTCGTCTTGATGGTGAACGGATCGCCTTCGACGGGATGCAGGACGGCTCCGGGCAGGGCGGCGGCGACCGTCAGGCCTGCACGGGCATTTGCCGCACCGCAGACGATGGTGGCCGGCGTTCCGGTGCCGATGTCCACCGTACACACCTGCAAGCGGTCTGCGTTCGGGTGGCGTTCAGCGGTCAGGATGCGGCCGACGACCACCCCCTCGAGTCCGCCGGGCACGTCGTCGTGTCGCACGATGCCTTCGACTTCGAGCCCGGTCGCCGTCAGCACGGCGGCGGCGTGTTCGGGCGTGCACGTGGTCGGAAAGACGTCGCGGAGCCAGCGGAAGGAGATGTTCATGGGGCCCAAATTTAATCCGAGCGCCCGAGCCGTGGGGCCTGCAACGCCCGCCGGTTGCAATCCGTGAAAATCGAGTTAACTTCGCGGCCCTTTCCGGGATGTAGCTCAGTTGGTAGAGTACGCGTCTGGGGGACGTGTGGTCGCTGGTTCAAGTCCAGTCATCCCGACCTGAAGCCCGGGGACCTCGCAGCAGGTTCCCGGGCTTTTCTGCACCTTTGCGGCGATGGATTACGAACTCGAGCGGGATTATGCGGTGCTCCGCAAGCTGATGGAGGAACGGTTCGGAGAGGACCCGGATTTGACCTCGATGGTCTTCGCCGTCGGACTGCAGGAATGCGGGCAGGGCTTCCGGAGCTTCAAGAAGGACGAGAAACTCGAAGTGATGCACGTAGGGGTGTGCACGCTGCTTGCGCCCATGGGCTACTACGAAGAACTGGGGCCGGATGAGGACGGTTGGCCGCATTTTCGCCAAACAGAAACCATCCCCGCGGTCTCGAAACCGGAACAGGAACTCCTGATGCGGCGCGCCCTCGTCGAGTACTTCGCCGCATGGATTGCCGGGGCACGCCCGGCTTTGTAGCGCTTACTCGAGGTAAACGGTCGCCTCGTTCGTCTGCATCTCCTCGATCTTGATGAGGCCGGTGCCGTTGAGGTTGCCCTTCGTGGCATCGATGTCGAGGACGGCGAAGCCCGCTTGGCCCGCCACATAGAACTCGGAGAAATTGAACGTCACCATGCCGGCGGCATTCGTCACTCCGGTGGTGTCGAACCGCGGCTCGCCGATGAAGTCGGTGTCCACAGAACCGAAGGCATACAGCCGCACTTCCGCACCCTGCACCGGGGTACCGAGTTCGTTGAGCACCGTCACGTTCGCAATGGTCTCCTCGACTTCATAGCAACCGAGGAGTCCGAGGGCCGTTGCGCCGAAGAGGAGGGCGCCGATCGTGTGGGTCTTTCGCATGGTGGATTCTACCTTTGCCGCGTTACCGGGCGTCCAAATATCCTGAAAAAAATGAAACTTCCTCGTTTCGTGGCTTCGGCCTCTGCTGTCTTCGGCATGCTGCTCCTCGCTTCTGCTTCCGGATGCGACCGTTCCACTGCCGGTGAAACGCCGGAAGGGGGCACGGAGGTTGCATCGGGTCCGGGCAAGTCCGCGCGTGTGCGGGTGACAACGGACTACGGCACGCTGGTCATCGAGCTCTCCGATGCCACACCGGCCCACCGGGACAACTTTTTGAAACTCGTAGAGGAGGGCTATTACGACAGCCTCCTGTTCCACCGCGTCATCAACCGTTTCATGATCCAGGGGGGCGACCCGGCCAGCAAGAACGCCGCGCAGGGCACCATGCTCGGGTCGGGCGGACCCGGCTACACCGTGCCGGCGGAGTTCCGTCCGGAGCTCGTGCACATCAAAGGTGCCGTGTGTGCGGCGCGGCAGGGCGACCAAGTGAATCCGACGCGCGCCTCTTCGGGCAGCCAGTTTTACATCGTACAGGGGCGGCCGATCACGCCGGATGAGCTCGGCGGCATGCAGGAGCGCTACAACCTAGGCAAGCCGGAGGGAGAGAAATTTGCCTACACCCCGGACCAAATCTCAGCCTACGGCACCCTCGGCGGCACCCCCTTCCTCGACCTGCAGTACACCTGCTTCGGCCGGGTCGTTGAGGGCCTCGAGGTCATCGACTCCATCGCCGCGGTCCGCACGGCACCGGGCGACCGGCCCGTGCAAGACGTGCGGATGCAGCTCGACGTGATCCGATGAGCCTCGACGCGGCCGCCCTCGAAGTCTGCCAGGCGGAAGTCCGCGCAGCGGATTTGGCCAGCCCAGAAGCCGCGGAAGAGTTTCGGATCCACTGGCTCGGGCGGAAAGGCCGGATGAAGGACCTGCTCGAGGCCTTCCGCGACGTCCCGGGGCCAGAGAAGCGCGACATGGGCCAGCGCCTGAACGCGCTCAAAGACGCCATCGAAACGCGGCTCGCGGAAGCTCTGGAGGCCCATGCAGGCGCGACCGCGCAGGACGGCCCCGCGGAGGATTGGACCCGCACGTCCGGCGTGTTGCTTCCCGGCACACACCACCCCATCAGCCGGGTGCGCCGAGAGATTTGCGGAATCTTTGAGTCCCTGGGCTTCACCGTCGCGGAGGGCCCAGAAATCGAGGACGACTGGCACGTATTCAGCGGATTAGGCTTTCCTCCCGAGCATCCGGCCCGCGACATGCAAGACACGTTCTTCATCGCCGATAGCCCGGGGCTGCTGCTGCGGACGCACACCTCGAGCGTGCAAGTCCGGGAGATGGAGACCCATGCGCCGCCCATGCGGATCATCATGCCTGGGCGCGTGTTCCGCAACGAAGCCATCTCCGCCCGCGCGCATTGCATGTTTCACCAAATCGAGGGCCTGTGCATCGACGAGGGGGTGACCTTCGCCGACCTCAAGCAGATGCTCCTTCACTTCGCGCGGGCCTACTTCGGCCCCGATTCCCGCATCCGTTTGCGGCCGTCCTACTTCCCGTTCACGGAGCCCAGCGCCGAAGTGGACGTCTACTGGGGCCTCGAAACCGAGGTGGACCGGCGCATCACGAAAGGCACGGGCTGGCTCGAAATCCTCGGCTGTGGGATGGTGGACCCGGACGTGCTGGCGGCTTCTGGCATCGACCCGAATCGGTACAGCGGCTACGCCTTCGGCATGGGCATCGAGCGCATCGCAATGCTTCGGCACTCCATCGGCGATTTGCGGGCGTTCTTCGAGAACGACGTCCGCTTCCTGCACACCTTCAGTGGCGCGGCGGGCTGAAGTCGACGTTGACCCGTTCCCGCAAATCGGCCGTCCGTTCCACGGTAAGCCGTGCCGTCAGCGAACGCAAGGAGCCTTGAACCGCGGACCAACGCCCCGTCGTCGGGGTGTCTTGGCCGCTGAACAGGCCGCGCATCGCCTCTGACATGCCAGAGCCTTCGCCCACCAAGGACAAGCGCCACCCCGCTTCTGAGGGCGTGATTTCTGCGCGGATGCGGCTTCCGGTCCGTGGCAATTCCGCGACTCCTTCGAGCAGCGCGCGGATGGCGGATTGTTGGTCGGCGCTGAGCTGCTCGGCGAAGTCCGCAGGCACGGTCCAGTCGACGGAATCCACGAGGTCGCGGTCGAGGCTGTCGAGGAAGGCTGCTACGCTCTTCGCCTCTGCTGGATCGGACGTTGACGGGTGGGCCGTGCCGAAGCGGTCTGCGGGCACCAGGCTCCGGAGCCGGATGACACGGCCGCGCTCGATGCGCAGGGCGCGCCGCAACGAGCCGTTGTGAAGGGCGAATGCAAACCAGCCGAGGCCCAGCAGCGCGACCACCCAGGGCCATGCGCCGGGACCGCGGGCGCGTCCAGCCCCTCCGGCGCCTGCCTCGTCCCGCTCGAAGGGATCGTCTTCGCTGGCAACCTGCTCCGTGAAGGTCTTGCGGTCCGCACCGGACTCCGGGTTTGCGGCTGCGAGCAGCACCTGCTGGAGGCTGTCGAGGGACCGGTAGCGGTCGACGGCGCCGGCCAGGTCGCCGCGCTCGACGTCGAAGTCGGCGGCTTGCCGGTGGATGCCCGCCAAAACTTCGGGGTTGCCCGCGCGTTCTGCGGCGGCAGTGGCATCGTGGAATGCGAGGAGGGCCTCCATGGGCCGTCCGGCGGAGCGGGCACTTTCTGCCACCCGCAGGGCTGCCGTCGCATAGCCCGCAGGCTCGAGTCCGGGCGTTGCGGCTAGCATCTCCCGGGCGACTCCCAAGGCTTCGAGGTGCATCCCTTCGGCGGCGAGTACCCGGTGCATCTCTTCGCGGTAGGCCTGGGCCTCGTCCGTCCGCAACGCGGCGAGGGCTTCGCGGTAGGGTGCTGACAACGAATCAGGTAGGTCGTGGTGTGCAAGGGCGTGGCTGGTTACCCGCAGGTGCATCAACTCGGTAAACGGCCGACGATCCTTCAGCGTCAAATGCGCGACGTCGACGCCCCCGGTCAGCAGGTCGAGGCCTTCGCTGCTGACGGCCTCGGCGAGCTCCCAGTCCCCTTGGATGAACGCGATGCGCGCGAGCATCTTCTTGAGTTCCACGGATTGTGGCTGGCGGCGGAGTTCGAGCGTGACCACCGCGCGGGCGTCGTCTTCGAGGTGGAGCTGGACGTAGCCTTGGGCGAGTTTCAGGGCCAAACGCTCGCGCGGGGCGGCTCCGCAAGCCGACAGCCCACGCAGGGCCTGCTTCCATGCTTCCGACGCCGGATCGGCGTTGCCGCTGGCGGCGTGGACGATCCCGATGCCGGTGTGGGCTTGGGCGAGTTGGCAGGGATCGGTGGCGCGCTGCTCCGCACCCCGGTACATCGCAAGGGCGGCCACCGGTCGGCCTGCAGCGAGGAGGGAGTCCCCGCGTTGCAGCAGCGTAGGCACGTCGCCGGCCAGGTCGTGGGTTTGGGCGGTCAGCCCGGACACCCCTCCAGCGAGCAGCAAAAGCACGAACAGAACTCGGCGGCACATGCCCCGAAATTCGCCCCGAAGGTCCCTGCAAAAAACGCGGTCGGTCGTGAAATGTACGCGGTCGGTCGTTGAAAACCTGGTCACTCGTTCCACACCACGTCCATCACGACTTTGCCCACAGCATCGAGGGTTTTGCGGTCGATAATGGCCATGTTGTCGCGGTGCGTGTGGTGGAAAGCGCCGTAGCCCATGGGCAGGACCGTGACCTGGTAATGGACGATGTTCACGCTGGGGATGCCGGCGAGTTCCGAGACGAAGAGGTTGTCGTCCACGGTTTGGGGCGTCTTGTCCGAGCGGAAGAGGTGGCCGTAGCCGAGGTCGCGCGCTGCGTTCCACACCTTCGTCACCACGGTGGGCGCGTACACCAGGGAAGTGCCTTCTTGGTTGAACACAGCGTCCTGCGCGCCGACCATGTCGAGCAGGATTCCAAACTTCGCGCGGTAGCCGACCTTGTGCGGTTGTGCCGCCCAGTACTGGCTTCCCAGGCACCAGTCTCTGTAATCGGTATCCGTCCGCGGGGCCCATTCTGGACGGCCGTAGTCTTCGGCGTCGAAGAATACGATGTCCACACCGACGTCGGGCCCGTTGCCCGCGGCCAGGTGGCGCGCCACTTCGAGCAGTACGCCGACCCCGGAACCGCCGTCGTTCGCTCCGTCGATGGGTTCGCGCTGGCGCAGCGTGTCCTTGTCGGCGAACGGCCGGGTGTCCCAGTGGGCATACAGCATCACGCGTTCAGCGGCCTCCGGCTTGTACGAACCGATGATGTTCCGCATCTCGAGCAGCGTGCCGTCGTACGCCCGCACCTTGCCCTCCTGCACGGTGACTTCCAGCCCGTGGCGCTTGAGCTCAGCGATCAGGTAGTCGCCGCAGGCGCGGTGGGCTGCCGTGTTCGGCACGCGCGGGCCGATGGCCACCTGCGCCGCTACATACTCGTACGCAGAGTCGGCGGAAAACGCCGGTGCTACGGTCCGAGGTGCCTTTGCGGTTTCCTCGTCTTTCTTGTCGCCGGAGCAGGCCGAAAGGCAAACCGCGAGGAAGAACAGGGACGCTCCGAGGAACTGGTTCATGCGTCGAGGTTCCATGTGCTGCCTTCTTTCGTGTCGGTGATGCCCACGCCGAGGGCCGTCAATGCGTTGCGGATGCCGTCCGCGGTGGCAAAGTCCTTTCTCCCTTTTGCGTCCGTGCGCAGGCCCACGAGCAGGTCGAGGAGTTTGTCCTGCAAATCGCCGGTTGCGGCAGCAGATGCCGCGCTGTGGATGCCGAGAACGGTGACGAGGTAGTCGTCGAGGACCGTGCGCAGGCCGGAGATTTGGTCGGCGGACAGGGAGCTGTGGCCGTCCCGGGCGCTGTTGATCCAGCGCGCCGCTTCGAAGAGCTGTGCGATGAGCACCGGCGTATTGAAGTCGTCGTTCATCGCGGCGGCGCACCGGGCGCGGAAGTCGTCGAGGTCGACGGAGGCGGCAGCGGCGCCGGGTTGCAAGTTGTCTAACGCAGCCCGCGCCCGCTGCAGCCGCTCGAGGCCTTTCTCGGCGGCTTGGAGGGCCTCGTTCGAGAAGTCGAGGGTGCTGGCGTAGTGGCCTTGCAGCATGAAGAACCGCACCGTCATCGGGTCGTAGCCGCGCTCGAGGAGCGGGTGGTTGCCCGTGATGAGTTCCTCGGGGGTGAAGCCGTTGCCTTCGGATTTGGCCATCTTCCGGCCGTTGACGGTCAGCATGTTGCCGTGCATCCAGGTGCGGACCGGACGTGCGGTGCCGAAGGCGCCCACGTTTTGGGCGATTTCGCACTCGTGGTGGGGGAACTTGAGGTCCATCCCGCCGCCGTGGATGTCAAACTCCTGCCCGAGGTACTTGGTGCTCATCGCCGAACACTCCAAATGCCAGCCCGGGAAACCCACGCTCCATGGCGACGGCCAGGCCATCAAGTGCTGCGGTTCTGCCTTTTTCCACAGTGCAAAGTCGAGCCCGTCGCGTTTTTCGTCTTGCCCGTCCAGTTCGCGCGTGTTCGTCAGCAACTCGTCGATGCGCCGCCCGCTCAGCTCGCCGTACGGATGCACCGCATTGAACGCCCGCACATCGAAGTACACAGAACCCTTTGATTCATAGGCAAATCC
>CAMCYM010000061.1 GCA_945883885.1 Chryseobacterium gleum | reverse complement strand
AAGTCGATGTCGAGCATGGTGCCTTGTGCGCCCTCGGCGAGCACGCGCTTGCCTTGGTCCAGGGCTTCGTTGAGAAAATGCTCTGCGTCGATGAGGTGCAATGCGCCGAGTTCGCGCACGGCCGACAGCCATTCTTCCTCTGCGGCTGCCAGGTCAAATCCAGCGCTGTCGAAGCCGTCGAGCAGGCCGAGGTGCTTCTGCTTCAGGGCGGCGTAGCGTTCTTCGAACCGGCCGGAGGTGATGTCGCCGACGCGCAGACCGTTGCGCCCAGTTTTGTCCATGTAGGTCGGTCCGATGCCCTTGAGCGTCGAACCGATTTTTGCACTGCCCTTCGCCAGTTCGCTGGCGGCATCAAGCATGCGGTGGGTGGGCAGGATGAGGTGGGCGCGGCGCGAGATGTAGAGGTTCGGGCGGGGGTCGATGCCGCGGGCGAGCAGACGATCGATTTCCGCCTTGAAGATGACGGGATCGATGACCACGCCGTTGCCCACGACGTTGATGGCCTCGGGACGAAACACCCCGCTGGGGATGGTGTGCAAGACGTGCTTGACGCCGTCAAAAATCAGCGTGTGGCCGGCGTTGGGGCCGCCTTGGAACCGGGCGATCACATCGTACTCGGGGGTGAGCACATCGACCACTTTGCCTTTGCCTTCGTCGCCCCACTGCAGGCCGAGGAGTACATCCACCTTCATGCCCGAAAGGTAGGGCGGACCTCGGAGGATTTCCCGGTGCCGTCTTCCTTCCTCCGCGCAAAAACATGCAGCGAATGGTGCAGCACTTCGATGCCGAACAGTTCTTCGAGTGTGGACGTAATCTGCTGAATCCGCGGGTCGCAGAACTCGAGCACCTCGCCCGTATCCGCGAGGATGACGTGGTCATGTTGCCGGATGCGGTGGCATTTCTCGAATTGGGCCATCTTGTCCCCAAACTGATGCCGGCGCACCAACCCACAGGCAATCAGCAACTCCATCGTATTGTAGAGCGTCGCACGGCTCACCCGGTAATTCCGCTCCTTCATGTGGACATAGAGGGTCTCCATGTCGAAGTGGCCCGCGAAGGCATACACCTCCTGCAAAATCGCAAACCGCTCCGGCGTCTTTCGGTGACCTTGCTCCTCGAGGTAGCGTTCGAACAGTGCGCGGACCTGGTCCTGTTCGTCTCCGTGTTCCATGGCGGGAAGGTACGCCTGCCCGCTCAGCGCATCAGCAGCACGTTGCCCATGAATTCGAACCGCTCGGGCCCGAATGCAGAAGACACGACCGCCCGCCACAGGTAGAGTCCGTCCGGCGCGAAATGCGCCCCACCTTGCACGCTCCCGTTCCAAAACCCCTCCGGATCCTCGGTCTCAAACACCGTCGTCCCCCACCGGTCGACCACGGTGAATCGGTATCCAGCCGTTCCGCCTCCGGTCATCACCGGTGCAAGCACTTCATTGAGTCCATCGCCGTCCGGGGTAAAGGCGGTGGGCACGAAAAACGTGACGTCGCCCTCGATGACAAGGACAGCGCACGCTTCGGCCGGGCAGCCCTGCACCGACGTGCACGCAAGGCAAATCACGTGCTCGCCGGTCTCCATTTCTGGAAACTGCACCTCCGGATTCCAAACGCTCGAGGCGCCGAGCGTACTCAGGCTCCACGTGCACTCCGCCGCGCCGGTCGTGGTGTTGACGAATGCGACCTCCGGGTCGAGGGCGTCGACCGGCACCGGCGTCCAAAAAAAGTTCACCGCTGGCCGCGGCGCTTCCACCACCGTCGTCACCACGGTCGAGTCGCACCCGGTCAACACCGACACGAGCGGTGTGGTGTACGCGCCGGGCGTGCTCACGGGCGAACCATTCGGCAAAACGTGCACATCTCCAGCGCACAACAGTACCGAGGTGCTGGAGGAGAAGGCCTGCAGCAGCGCAACTTCGGTGGTGGTGGTAGAAGGGCAGCCGGTGGTGGGGGAGGGGACGGTGGTGGTGTACGTGCCGGCCGCCGTCACCGACGTGCCGTCGGGGAGTGTGTGGAATTCGCCGGGGCACAGGGCTACTTCCTCAGAAAAGAAAGTCGAGGATTCCACCGTCAGCGCAACCGTGACGGTGCTGTCGCATCCGTTTGCAGCCGTGAACGTGGAGACGAGATTGTCGGAGGCCGTGTATGCTTGCCCATTCCAGGTCCAGGAATCGCACGCAGTCACGTTGAAGCTCGTTTCGATGGGTTCTGAAACGGTGAGCTCAAGGGTGCGGACGCTGTCGCATCCGAAGGCCGTCGTGTAGGTCACCGGATAGATTCCGTTGGCCGCGTAGAAGTTCCCTTCGAAGGCGTACGGCGTTTCTGGACACGTGGTCGCAGAGAAAGTGAGTTCCGGCGACGGATGCACCGTCAAGGCCAGCGTGAGGGTGGAGTCGCATCCTTGGGCCGTGGTGAGGGCAGTGGTGTAGGTGCCGCTTGCGTCGAGGAGGGCGCCGTTGAAGGGGTACGTCGAGCCGTCGCAGATGGAGGCCGAAAGCGATGCCGTGCCGACGGGCAGCACCGTCACGTCGACCGTGTCGCTGGCGATGGGGCAAGTGCCCGTCCAGCCGGAGACGACGTAGCTGCCGGCCAAGGCTGCTGTGGCCGTCCCGACCGCCACCGACTGGCCCGTGGCGGAGTATCCGGCAGGCCCGGTCCACTGGTAGAGCCCGTTTTCGACCGGGGCGACGTCGATGGCGAGGGCGTCACCGGCGCAGACGGTGAGGTCTTCGGCTGACGCTTGGTAGGACCGCTCACCGTAATCACTGAAATAGCCGTAGCGGCAGCCGGTCGCGGCGCCGCCGTGGATGATGCCGAGGTGGAAAAAGTCCTCGGTGTTCGTGATGCGGGAGGCGTCGAGCTGCGGGACGAAGCCCGTGCCGGTGATTTGGGCGTACATCCACGCGCCGCCGGATCCGGGCACCGGAGCAAAGGCGGAAGCGGGAATGGAGCCTGCCACCCCGTTGAAGAGGAAGGCGTCTTCCGCGCCTGTGGGGACTAACAGATTGATGCCGAGGAATTCCCCCGTGGACCGCACGAAGACGACCGATTCGGATCCGGTGCATTCCGTGCTGGGCAGGATGGCCGCACCGACCTCGCACCCGAAGCCGGTGAGGTGCCAAACGTACACATCCTGCGTGGCTTCGATGAGTGCCACCGGCGCCGCGAGGATGTGCATGTACCACTGGCCGGTGCCGAGGGTCGCTACGGGGACGCCGCCGATGCTGACTTGGGTTCCCGGGGCGGTGGCCACGACGAACAGGCGGTCGGTGTTCGTGTTGAGGAAGCCGCGGATGGCGATGTATTCGCGGCCGACGACGGGCACGGGGACGATTTGGTCGCCGGTGAGGTCGAGGCAGCCGCCGTTGAAGGGGGCTCCGAAGAGAGAGTCGTCGTGGAGGGTGATGGCTACGGGCTTCGTCGAGGTCACCACGGTGCCGGTGGGGTGTGCGGCTGCGGCGGTGGAGGCGGCGCGCGCGGAATACGTGGACCCGGCGAAGGGGAGCACCACCGTGAACGGCACGCCTGCCGGGTGGCCGATGAGGGCCTGGGTGGGGGTGATGGTGATCGAGGTGTTCGGCTCCGTGGCGACGATGTCAAAGCCGCCGGGGGAGGAGGCGTGGGCGTTGACGAGGTAGTTTTGGGAGGGGATGAAGAACGATGTGCCGAGTGCGTTTTCGCCTTTGAGCACAAAGATGTCCGGGTTGCAGCCGCAGCTGGGGTTGACCTCGTAGTAGGCACTGACGGGGGCGGTGGACACAATGCGCAGGCCCTTGTTGAGGACCTGGTCGAAGGGGGCATTCTCCACGGCGGCGAGCCATGGGGTGAGGTCCAGCGAGGCCGTGGAGGAGGGGGGGATGGCGAGGGTTTGGGGCGGGAAGGCCGCGTTTGCCGGCTGGTCGACCGTTACCGTTGCTGCGGCATCGAAGGTGGCGAAGCGCAACAGCACAGGAAAATCCCCGTGGAGCGAGGTGACTTCCGGCGCCACAAACCAAAAAGTGTCATCGGTTTGGCCGTGGGCCGCGAGCGCCCCACAAAGCGCCCATACCACTGCAAATCCGCGCATCCCCTTCATGGTCTGCAAGGTACACATTGCAATCATGCGCGCGCGGCCTACAAATCAGAGCAGCCCGCACACAAGGTCTTCGATCGCGATGCCCTCCGCTTCCGCCTTGTAGTTGCGCACGACGCGGTGCCGCAAAATCGGCAAGGCAACCGCCTTGACGTCCTCGATGTCTGGGCTGTATTTCCCTGAAAGTGCAGCATTTACCTTCGCTCCGATGGCCAGGTACTGCGAAGCCCGCGGGCCGGCACCCCAGCTCACGTACGCATTCACTTCGGCCGTCGCCCGGTCCCGTCCCGGACGCGTCTTGCCTACAAGTCCGACGGCGTATTCGAGGACGTTGTCGGCCACCGGCATCCGGCGGATCAGTTGCTGGAAGGCCAGGATTTCCTCGCCGCTCAGCACCGGCTGCACGTCCACCCGCACATCGGACGTCGTGGCTTTGACGATGCTCAATTCTTCGGCGTGGCTGGGATAATCGACCCATGTATTGAACATGAAGCGGTCGAGCTGCGCTTCCGGAAGCGGGTACGTGCCCTCTTGCTCGATGGGGTTTTGGGTGGCCAAAACAAAGAACGGCTCCGGCAGCGGATACGTGGTCCCCCCCGCGGTCACGGCGCGTTCCTGCATCGCTTCGAGCAGGGCCGACTGCGTCTTCGGCGGCGTCCGGTTGATCTCGTCCGCCAGCACGATGTGCGCAAACAGCGGCCCCTTCACGAAGCGGAACTGGCGGTTTTCATCGAGGATCTCGCTCCCGACGATGTCGCTCGGCATGAGGTCCGGCGTGAACTGGATCCGGCTGAAGGTCAGGCCGAGCGCCCGGGCAATCGTGTTCACCAGCAAGGTCTTCGCGAGTCCGGGAACCCCGACGAGCAGCACGTGGCCGCCTGCAAAAATCGCCGTCGTGGCCTCGCGGATGACGTGGTCTTGGCCCACCATCACCTTGCCCACCTCCGCGACCAGCGCGCGGTGCTTCTGTTGCAGCGCTGCGAGCGCTTCCTGATCCGATCCGTACTTCACGAGCCCGAAGGTACGGCCGCCGTTTGCATCTCCCTCACTCAAGCACAAACCGCACCGTGCGCCCCGAGCGTCATGGTCGTCGGCCTGCCGTCGAAGCTGTGCTCGCCCGGTTGCAGGGTCAGGGTCACCGGTTGCGAGGCGTCGAGGGCGGGGGGTATGAGGACGGTTTGGGCCGCCGCACCGGAGGTGCAGGCGGCTGCAAGCACGACCCCCAACGGGCGCATGGTCCGGAGCAATCTTTCAGTGGTCATGGGCTTCGTCGTGCGCCTCCTCGGTAGGTGTCTCGGCGGCGGTCGATGAGAATTCCGTGTGCCGGATTTCCCCGCCTTCCTTGCCGGTGATGCCGAAAGCGACGGTGGTGGCCACAGCTGCCGCACCAAGTCCGACTTTCAGAGACGGATGCCGCACCGCCCCCGTCCATGCGAGGGCCGCAAGCACCCCCGTAACCGCGGCGAGTGCGTAGGCCCGTTCTGCCCATCCCTCGTGCTCCTCGATGCTGGCCTCGGAAACTCCGGGGATGCCTTCGGCGATTTCCTCGGCGGGTTCACCGGTGTAAAAGGCCGCCGCCGCCGCGAGGGCACAGACTACAAATGCCACGAGGCCCGTCCGCTCGATGTCGAGTTTGCGCAAGAAAAGTCCAGCGAAGTAGATGACGACCGCAAACCCAAACCCCACAATGGGGACATGGTTCACAACGAGATGGAGGTAGGCGAAGTTCATGTCTCGAAGGTAAAGGGCCAGCATCTGAACTGGCTGATCTTGCGCAGGGGCTTGAGCGGCAGCGTCCACGGAGCGGGCCGCAATCCGTTGATCGACCACGCGTTCCAGTCTTCGCGGTGTGCGCGCCACCGGCCCTGCCACGTGGCATTGCTCACGCCCCCCGCCCGCATGCGGACCAGGACTTCCTGGTGGTACACGGTCTGAATTCCTTCCACGTACATCAGCCGCAGCATCAATTCGTAATCTGCCGCAAGCTTGAACGTTGTGTTGAATCCGCCGGCGTTGAGCAGGGCGGTGCGGCGCGCGATGAAGGTGGGGTGCGGCGGCATCCAGCCCCACCGAAACGCCCCCTCCCGGTACCGGCCGCCGCGCCAAACGCGGACCACGCGCCCCCCGGCGTCCACCACCTCGAGGTCCGCATACGCCGCATCCGCCCCGGACTCCGTCAACCCCTCCACGACCCGCTTCAACGCCGCAGGGTCGGCATAGATATCGTCCGCATTCAAAAACGCGACGAATTCCCCGCCCGCCCGCTGCAGCCCCTTGTTCATCGCGTCGTACAACCCCGTATCCGGCTCCGAAACCACACAGGCCAGCCGGTCCCGGAAGGGCGCAATCGCCTCCAACGTGCCATCCGTCGACGCGCCATCCACCACCACGTGCTCGAGGTCGACCCCGGCCGCCGCCGCAGCGGCCACGGAAGCGCACGTGGCGCCGATGGTGGCAGCGGCGTTGTACGCCACGGTCACCACCGAGAGCTTCATCGGCGGGCCGTTCCCAGCGTGGCCGCCCACGGCCGCTCGAAGGTGCATTCCGCGTACGGGGCATCGATGCGCACGTACACTTCGGACAGGCGGCGGTCGATCCACCGGTTGAGTTGGCGTGCGGCGAGGTCGTTCTCGACGAGGGTTTGGAAGAGTGCGTAGTCGTCCTTCGGGTTTGCCCGGTGGGCGGCATGCCGCCCGTCGAGCCGGAACACCGCCCAGTACCCCTGCCCATCGGCATCGACCAGCGAGACCGGCGCACTCGTCGCCCCGGGCTCCAGCCCGGCCAGCAGCAGGTACACCTCTGCATCGAGCTCGTCCACCCCCCAGCGCGTTCCGCCATCTGCCGGATTTGCGACCACCCCGCGCTGGTTCTTTGTGTCTTCCCGCGTCGAAAACCGCTCCACCGCTTCCTCGAACGGCAGCGTGCCCGCCACCAGGGACTGCGCGAGCGAGTCGATCCGCGTGCCCATCCGGTCGAGTTCTGCCTCGTCGATCCGGGGCGCCATCAACACGTGGCAGGCGCTGTACAGTTCGCCCCGGCGCTCCGTCACCTTCAGGAAGTGGTAGCCAAATTCCGACTCGAACACGGGTGAAAAATCCCCCACGGGCGTGTCAAAGGCCGCCGCCTCGAACTCCGGCACGAACTGCCCGCGCCCGACGTCGGTGTAGCAGCCCCCTTTGTACTTCGATCCGGGGTCTTCGGAGAACCGCGAGGCCGCCAGGGTGAGGGACAGTTTGCCAGTTTCCACCAGGTTCCGGATGGAATCGAGCCGGTCGCGCACGGCGAGCTTTTGGAGGTCGGTGATGGCAGGCTGCAGCACGAGTTCACTGTAGCTCAGCGCTTCCGGAATCAGCGGGAGGCTGTCGGTCGGTGTGGACGCGAAACGGGCCTGCACTTCGGCCGGGGTGGCGCGGACTTGCTTGTTGATTTCGCCCTGCATGCGTTGGGCGAGCAGTTGGTCGTGGATGGGCTTGCCGAATTCGTCTTTCCACTCGCTCACCGTTTGGCCATACTCGCGCTCAAACGCCTCCACGCTGCCGAGCATCCGGATGTAGTATGCGAGCCGGCGGTCGATTTCCGCCAGCACATCGGCATCCGTGACTTCGATGCTGTCGAGGCGTGCTTGGTGAACGAGCAGTTTCGTGAAGAGGGTCTCTTCGAGCAAGGCACACCGCTCTGCTGGCGCCAAACTTCCGGACTTCCCCTGCTGAGCGCGCTCGGCAAGTAGCGCAAAGGCCGCGGCCTCCACGTCACTCTCCAGCACAATCTCATCGCCGACCACCGCCACAATGGCATCGAGCACCTCCCACTGCGGCGTGGCTTTTCCGGCCACCGCAGACGTATCTCCCTGGGCGTGTGCAGACCCCGCCACGAATACGGCGGCCGCGGCCACCCACCCCTTCATTGCACCCGAGATGTGTTGCTTCACATGCCGAAGATACGGGTGTCCTTTTGCCCCGGCAATCCTGCTACCTTTGACCACGATTCGCCCCCAACATCATGCAAAAAACTCGCCTTTCGTTCGGTCGCTTTAGGATGGCGCGCGCGGCAACGTTGGTTTTTTTGGTGCTTTTTGCCACCAAGGGAAACAGTACATGCTGCTGTCCGGAGTGCGAAGACTACGGTCCGGAGGAATTCTGTGTGGGCGTAGAATGCGATCCTACGTTGTGTTTTGAGTGCAACACCGCCATCCCCCTCACGGACCACCTCTGGGTGCTGGCCGTGCTCGGGGCTGCGGGGGGGGCGTGGATGTTGATGCGCAAGCGGACCGAGGGCGATCTCGCTTAATCCGCCGCGGACAGGGAATCACCGGCAAGAATCCGCACGTCCTCGCTGGCCCAGGCATCGCGGAGCAGTTCTTCTGCGAGTTCGCGCAACAAATCCTGTCGCCGGCTGTGTAGGATGAGCTCGTCGATGCGCGGCCGGACGACGTCGAACGGGGCTTGCGCGTCCTTCATCGCATGGGCGCGGAAGCGCAGCAAGTAGATGC
>CAMCYM010000060.1 GCA_945883885.1 Chryseobacterium gleum | reverse complement strand
GGGTGCGGTTTGCGTCGGCGGCGACCGAGGCGCCGGCGTTTGCGGAGGCGCCGGTGCAGTCGGACGGGACCGTGCCGTCGGCGGCCGCGGTGCTGGTGGAGGTAGGGGCGGCGCTGGGGTGCCCGTGGGCGGGTGAGGTGCTGAGGTGGCAAGGGCCGGTGGATCCGGGGGAGGTGCTGGTGGAGGGGCGGTGGACCGAGGTGCGGCGGTGGGCGGCCGCGGGGCTGACGTGCCGGGTGGATGCGGGCGAGGGGGCGGCGGCGTTGCGGGCGGGGATCCGTGCGGCGGCGCTGCCGGGGCTGCGGCTGGAGCCAGGCGAGGTACCGGAAGGGACCGCCATCGTCTGCGGGGCAGGTTCGTGCGATGCGCCGGCATCCCGCATCGAGGACGTGGTGGAGGCGTGGCGGAGGCGTGCGATCTTGCGGGCATGAAACGGTTGATGTGTGCCCTGGCTCTTAGTTTGGCTGTGGCCGCCGGAGGCGATGCCACAGCCCAAACCCCACGCCGGAACCGCGCCCCCTCGACGCCCGAAGAGAGCATCCGCGCGGCGGAGGAAAAACGCGCCGCACGCGTCGCCGAACTGGAAGCCAAGTACGAAGCCCAACTCGACTCCCACCGCAGCATCCGCGACCGGGATGACCGACGCCAAGCGCGCGCGCTTGAGCGCAAATCGAAGCGTCTTGCCCTGCACCGCGGCCTCCCCTGGTGGAAGCGCGTCTTCAAGAAATCCCGGTTCTGACGATTCCATGACTCGGTTTATCCTACGTTTCAGGAAGTTTAACCGGTTCTTAACTCTTTTTCGCTGACGGAAGGCTCCGTCCTATATTTACCGACTCACAACCGAACGCCTGTAACGAATGAACCGCATGCTGCGTCACATCGTACTCCTGTGCATCCTGGCCACAGGCATTTCCACCGCCTGGGCCCAGGTCGGCTCTGGAACGCTGAAGGGAAAGGTCACCGACGTCGACACGAAAGAACCCGTGCCGTTTGCCAGCGTCGTGCTCTTTTTGAACGGCAACCAAGTCACCGGTGCCACTACGGACTTCGACGGGGAATACACCATCAAGCCGATTGCCCCAGGCACCTACGACGCCCTCGTCACCTTTGTCGGCTACCAGCCGCAGCGGGTCACCGGCGTCGTTATCACTGCGAACAAGATCCAGTTCGTCAACGCCGCCCTCACCCCAGGGGTGTTGATTGGCGAAGCGGAAGTGGTGGAATACACCGTTCCGCTCATTGACAAAGACGGCGGGGCTTCCGGCGGAACGGTGAGCCGCGAGGACATCGACAAGATGCCCGGCCGGACCGCCACCGCGATTGCCCAAACCGTGGCCGGGGTAGGCACCAGCGGCACCGACGGCGGGGTCTCCATCCGCGGTGCGCGTCCTTCCTCGACCTGGGTGTACATCGACGGCATCAAGGTGCGCGGCTCCAGTGCGCTGCCGAAGTCGGCCATCGAAGAAATCCAGGTGGTGACCGGCGGTATTCCGGCGAACATCGGCGATGCTACGGGCGGGATTTTCAACATCTCGCTGCGGAACTCCTCCTCGAAGTGGTTCGGAGGCGGCGAAGTCATCACGTCGGGTCTGCCCACCGACGAGTCGGCGCTCGGCTTCGACCGCTTCGGCTATAACCTCGTAGAAGGCTCCATTTCAGGTCCTTTGGTGTTCGTGAAGGACGAGAAAGGCGAGCGCGTGCGCCCGCTTTTGGGCCTCTTCCTCTCCGGAAACTACACGTATGAGAAGGACCCGCGTCCGGTATTCGGCGGCAATTACCGCATGAAGGATGAGTACCGCGAGGCCCTGCTCGCGGACCCCCTGCGCCAAAACATCAGCTCCACCGGCGAAGTCAACGGCGCCCTCTACAACGCCAGTTTCCTCGGCGCAGACGCGTTCGAACAGGTGCCCACACGCCTGAACGCCGCGAACTCCAGCGCGAACCTCGTCGCGAAAATCAACGTCAACACGAACGAATCCAGCGACTTGACCTTCGGGGCTACCGGGTCGTTCAACAACGGCGCGAGCTACAGCTACGCGAACTCCCTGATGAACTGGGAGAACAACCTCGATGTGCTCAGCCTGGACTGGCGCGGCTACGTGAAGTTCAGCCAGCGCTTCCGCGATGAAGAGGCCTCGAAGGACGCACCGACCACCGGCCTGAAGAACGTCTTCTACTCGGTCATGGCGGATTACACGCAGACCTACCAGCGCGTGCAAGACGCCTCCCACGAGGACCGGTTCATGCGCTACGGCCACGTCGGCACCTTCAACGTCTTCGAGCAGAACTCCTACCTGTTCAACCCGAGCTCGAACCGGTTCGTGCACAACGGCTGGGAAGACACGCTGGTGGCCTATACCGCGTCTCCGCACAATCCGGAGCTGGCGGCCATCAACAACCAGTACTTCAACCTGTTCGACAACAAGCCGTACGATCCCTCGGTCGATGGCCCGTACGAGTCGCTCATCCGCATCCAAAACGGCAACGCACTCCTCAACGGCCAAGGTCCTGCCAGCGTCTACGGCCTGTGGAGCTACTACGGCGCACAAGGCAACGACTATTCGCTGGAAAACAACAGCCAGTTCCGCATCAGCGCCATGGGTTCTGGTGACATCGGAGACCATGCGCTCCAGGTCGGCTTCGAGTACGAGCAGCGCCGCGACGCGTTCTTCTCGCTGTCGCCGGTCGGGCTTTGGACCATCGGTCGCCTCCAAATGAACTCCCACATCAAGGAGCTCAACCTCGGCGACTCGACGGTCACGAACGTCGGCACGGACTACTATGTCACGTACGACCGCCTCATCGGCGACAACCAGTTCGAACTTGACCGCAACGCGCGGATCGCCCTGGGATACGACCCTGACGGCAACGACTTCATCAACTTCGACGCCATCGACCCGGACCGCGTGCAGCTGGACTGGTTCGGTGCGGATGACCTCCTCAACCAAGGCAACAACGTGGTCGCCTACTCCGGCTTCGACCCATACGGCAACCGCCTGACCCGCCGCCCCACCATCGAGGACTTCTTCAACGAGAAGAACGAAGCCGGGTACTTCACGCGCCCCATCCAAGCCTACGAGCCCATCTACATCGCCGGCTACGTGATGGACAAGTTCACCTTCGACGACATCATCTTCAACATCGGCGTACGGGTGGACCGGTTCGATGCGAACCAGCAAGTGCTGAAGGACCCCTACGTCATCGGCGAAAGCTACACGGTCGGTGACGTCAAAGGCGGCCTGCTCGACCAGCTCGGCACGGAAACGAACCTGCCCTCGAACATCGGCGACGATTACGTGGTCTACGTGGACGCCCTCGAGAACCCGACCCAGGTCGTCGGTTACCGCGACGGGGACACCTGGTTCAACGCACTCGGCACCGAGATCAGCGACCCAGACGTCCTCGCGGTGAACGAGCGGTATCCGGCACCTTGGCTCGTCGGTGGTCCCTCAGCACCGCTGGGCTCGAGCGCCTTCCGCGACTACACCCCGCAGGTGAACATCATGCCGCGCGTGGCCTTCTCGTTCAACATCTCTGACGAGGCGGTCTTCTTCGCGCACTACGACATCCTCACCCAGCGCCCGACGTCAAGCAACCGGTTCTCGCCCATCGATTACCTGTTCATCCGCTCTCGGAACGCCCTGATTTCGAACCCGGACTTGAAGCCGGAGAAGACCATCGACTACGAACTCGGCTTCCAGCAGGTCCTCTCCCCCACTTCGTCGCTGAAGATCACCGCGTTCTACAAGGAGATGCGGGACATGATCCAGGTGCGGAACTACACCGGTGCATACCCCCGCCCGTACCGCGCCTTCGGGAACCTCGACTTCGGAACGGTGAAGGGCTTGACGCTCGCTTACGACCTGCGACGGACGGGCAACATCCGCCTCAACGCGTCCTACACGCTGCAATTTGCCGACGGAACGGGCTCGACGACCCAAACGGCCCTCGCCCTCATCAACGCCGGCCTGCCGAACCTGCGGACCATCGCGCCGTTCAACTACGACCAGCGCCACCGCATCGTGGCAAACGTGGACTACCGCTACGGCGAGGGCACGGAGTACAACGGCCCCATGCTGGGCGAAGTGCAGGTTTTGGCAAACACGGGCGTGAACCTCATCGCGAACCTCGGCTCCGGCACCCCTTACACCGCATCGGTCATCCCGACGCCGGTCACGGGTGAAATCAGCCCTTCGACAGAAGGCTCCATCAACGGCAGCCGCCTCCCTTGGCAGTTCAACCTCGACATGAACCTCGACAAGAACTGGGCCTTGACCTTCGGCGAAGGCGAGGACGCGAAAGAGTTCAACCTCAATGTGTACTTCTGGGTCAGCAACTTGTTGAACACCCGGAACATCAACTCGGTCTACCGATTCACAGGTGTAGCAGACGACGACGGCTACCTCGCAGCAGCGCAGTACCAGCCGCTGATCAACTCGCAAGTGGATCCTTCTTCCTTCCGCAACTACTACGGCATGTATGTGGAGAATCCGTTCAACCTCGGCCTTCCGCGCACGGTGCGTTTGGGCGTGAAATTCGATTTCTGATGACGCGCTTTTCGCTGCTCCTTGCTGCAGTCCTGCTCGGTGGGCAGGCCTGGGCCTACAAGTACACGGGGTCGCTCGGTGGAGCGAGCCATTCGGACAACACGGTCACCGAAGAGCCGGCCTTGCGCGCTGCGGCGTGTTCGCCCGCCACGGCCCTCCGCGACCTGGAATGGAACAACGTCCGCGCGTTGATTGAAACGGGCGGGTCGATGTGGCAGGACCGTGCCACGAGCCGTGCTTCGTACGAGGTGCCCATCGGCAGCGGCGTCAGCTCGCTCTATGCCGGGGCGCTCTGGATGGGTGGACTCAGCCCGGACCAGCAGCTCAAGCTCGCGGCCCTCACCTTCCGCACGGGCAACGACTACTGGACCGGTCCGCTGACGAACGACGGCGCCGCCGAAGTCGACGCTTCGGTGTGCAACGCGTACGACAAGTTCTTCGTCTCGACCCGAGCCGATGCAGAGCGCCACCGCCAGTACTTCGACTGTGCCGCCGACCCCACGTGCGACATGGCCGAGCTCTTCCCCGACGGCTACGCCATCCCCTCCTACTTCACCGACTACCCAGCCCACGGGAACACGGCGTTGAACCAGGACTTCTACCTGGCGCCCTTTTACGACTACGACGGCGACGGTTTCTATGACCCGCAGTCAGGCGACTACCCGTGGTACGACTTCTTGCAGGAAATTGATTGCAAGGAACGTCGCCGGGAGGATCAGGTTCCGCTCTATGGGGACCAAAACTATTACTGGATCTTCAACGACAAGGGCAACGTCCACTCCGAGTCGCAGGGGGAACCCATCGGCATGGAAATCCGCGCCCAGGCGTTCGCCTTCTCGACGAACGACGAGATCAACAACATGACGTTCTACAACTACGTGTTGATCAACCAAGGAACCCAAACACTCACCGATACCTACTTCGGCGTTTGGGTCGACGCGGACGTCGGAACGTCCGTCGATGACTACGTCGGATGCGACGTACAGCGCGGCCTCGGCTACGCTTACAACGGCGACGCGAACGACGAACCCTCCACGAGCTCGCCGGGCTACGGTGAAAATCCACCGGCCGTGGGCATTGACTTCTTCGAGGGCCCTTACCAAGACACCGACAACATCGACAACCCGCTGACGAGCATCTTCACGGATGCCATCGACTCCCTCGGCATTCCCTATGAGGGCATCGGCATCGGATATAGCGACGGAGTGGCCGACAACGAACGCTTCGGGATGCGCCGCTTCGTCTACTACAACAACAGCGGAAACCCGATCAACGGAGAACCCTCCACGCCACTGCACTTCTACAACTACATGAACGGCATTTGGAAGAACGGCCAAAAAATGGCCTACGGCGGAGACGGTGTCTCGGCTGCTTCCGGTGCGAACCTGGAAATCTCCGCGGATTACATGTTCCCGGGGATCACGGACCCGTATTCCTGGGGAACCGGAGGCACTTCGGTTGAACCGTGGACGGAAATCACGGCCGGTAACCCGCCGCAAGACCGCCGCTTCATCCAAGCCGCTGGACCTTTTACCCTCGAACCGGGCGACTTCAACAACATCACGGTGGGTGCGGTTTGGGCGCGCGCCAGCAGCGGCGACTCCTTCGAAAGCGTGAAGCTTCTCCAAATCGCAGACGACAAGGCCCAGGCGCTGTTCGACAACTGCTTCGAAATCGTCTCCGGCCCGGATGCGCCCGACATGGCGATCCAGGAACTCGAGAACGAGCTCATCCTCTACCTGACGAACGAGAACCCGCTGTCGAACAACTACCAGGAAGGCTACGTGATGCTCGATCCGGGCATTCCGAAGGTGGACGTGGACGGGAACGCCTACGACTCTTTGACACGGTCGTATACGTTCGAGGGCTACCTCATTTACCAACTCCGCGACGGAGAAGTCTCTGCTGCTGACCTCGGCGACATCGACCTCGCACGCCTCATCTACCAGTGCGACGTGGCGAACGGAACCTCCCAAGTCATCAACTACATCCAAGACGAAGCCATGGCGCTCCCCGTCCCGACGCTGATGGCGGACGGCTCGAACGCAGGCGTTCAGCACAGCTTCCGGGTGACGTCGGACGCCTTCGCGCAGGGCAACAACACGTTGGTCAACCACAAGACCTACTACTTCATGGCGCTGGCGTACGGCTACAACAACTACGAGCCGTACAACCCGGTGCTGGGCACGGGCCAAGACGTGCAGTTCAAGGCCTCCCGCAAGGGTGCCGTGGGCTCGATCCGCGTCTACAGCGGCGTGCCCCACTCGCCGTCTCCGGAGGCGGGCGGCACGGTCCAACTCGCCGAGTACGGCTCAGGCATCCCGCTGACCCGC
Organism: Chryseobacterium gleum; assembly: GCA_945883885.1. GTDB lineage: Bacteria > Bacteroidota > Bacteroidia > Flavobacteriales_D > Sanyastnellaceae > CAMCYM01. The sequence continues at coordinate 1,728 of CAMCYM010000060.1, read as the reverse complement.
CTCGAGGGCAAGGGCAACGGCCTGCTGGGCCTGGACCTCTCGCTGGAGAGTGAACTGGCGGTGCTGGCTGCAAACAGCACGTCAGAATTGACCTACGCCGCTGGCCGCGGACCGGTCGCAGTGCGCGTGGTGGACCCGCTGCGGGTGCCGGCGGCCGACTTCGACCTGCGCATCGCCCCGGACGACGCCGACCTCGAGGACGCCGTGGACGCGTACTGGACGCTGACGAACCTCACCATGCTCGAGGACGACGACCCGACGAACGACCTGCAAGCGGTGCACACCTCTTCGCGGTCGATTGCCGTCCAAAACGAGGAACTCCTCCTCGACTGGGGCATCTCCGTCACGGTGGCCCAGCACGCCTACACGGCAAACGGCGCCTACACCACGCCGGTGGAGGCTTCCATCACCTTCGAAGACCCCACGCGTCCGTGGCTGCAGGGCATCCCGGACGAGGAGGGCTTCAGCGAGCTGAACTGGATCCGCGCCGGCAACCAAGAGGGCGACGGAGAAATCGCCGAGGAGGTGGTCTACAACGACTTCGACCCGGGCAACCCGGTGGACGAGGACGAGGTGTACGAGGGGCTGCTCGGCGGCACCTGGGCGCCCTACCGCCTCGTCTCCTATACGGCGGACGTGACGCTGCAGACGGGCGAGGACGTGCGCATCCCCGCCATCGCCCCCACGCTGGATGGCCTCGAGGGCTACCTCTCGCCGTTCAACCAGCTCAGCGGCTTGAACAACGTGGACATCGTGCTCACCGACGACAAGTCGAAGTGGACGCGGTGCCCGGTGATCGAGATGCAGGCCGTGCCAGAGCTCGCCCGCAAGCAGACGGGCAGCGACGACGGCGAAGACCCGGGCAAGATGAAGCTGCGCCGCCACTACTCGGTGGACAAGAACGGCCGCATCCCCGGCGAGCCCGGCTACAACGCCTCGGAGGCGAACCCCACCGGAACCCAACCCGTCGGCATGGGCTGGTTCCCGGGCTACGTCATCGACGTGGGCACCGGTGAGCGCCTCAACATGGCCTTCGGTGAAGACAGCTGGCTCGGGGCCGACAACGGCAACGACATGCTCTTCAACCCCTCGTCCCGCATCTACGGCGGGGTGGGCTTCGGAGGCGGCTTCGGCTCGGCGGTGTACGCCGGCGGCCAGCACTGGATCTACGTGTTCAAGAACTCCCGCTCCGAGGAGGCCACGGACAACCGGATGCCGGTGTACGACGGAGGCACCTACCTCTGGGAGGCGCTCGAGGGCGACCCCTCGACGACGAACCTGCGCCGCGTCTTCCGCTCCTGCACCTGGGTGGGCTCGTCGGTGACGAGTGCCGACTTCCCGATGCTGCCGGTCGAGCAAGGCCTCGTCCCGAACGACGTCCGCATCAAGCTGCGTGTGGCGAAACCGTACGAGAAGTACAGCGCCACGGAGTACAACGTGGAGAACGTGGAAACGGCCACGAACCACTGGAACCCGCGCTACACCTTCTCCACCCACGGCGTGGCGACGAAGGTGGGCAACACGGAAACGCTCAGCGAAGTCCTCGACGAAATCAACGTCGTGCCGAACCCGTACTACGCCTACAGCCAGTACGAGACGAGCAAGCTCGACAACCGCATCAAGATCACGAACCTCCCAGAGGTGTGCACGGTGACCATCTACAACCTGCACGGCACCCAGGTGCGGCAGTTCCGGAAGGCCGACCCGCTGACGTTCATCGATTGGGAC
>CAMCYM010000059.1 GCA_945883885.1 Chryseobacterium gleum | reverse complement strand
TAAAACGTCGTGTTGGAGCCCCAGCTGTCGTTGCCGTTGAATTCCATGACGGGCATGAGCTGCAAAGCGCTGATTCCGAGGCGTTCGAGGTAATCCAGCGTATCCAGAATCGCCTGGTAGGTCCGTTCTTCCGTGAAGTCGCGGACGAGCAGCTCGTAGATGACCAGGTCTTCTTTCGGCGGACGCGCGAAGCCCGCGTCCGTCCAAACAAACTCCGCAGCCCCAGGCTCGAGCACCCCCACCGGGCTATTCTCGGTCAACATCGTCGGGAACGGCAACAGGTCCGGATACGTGGACTCCGGAATCCACGGGTCGTTCCAGCGGTCGAGCACCACCTCGCAGTATGGATCCGTCACGCGGATGCCGTCCGGCAAGACGTGGTAGTGGAACCGGTACTTCTCTCCCGGCGTCAGCCCCGCGATGTCGACCCAAAACCGCTGCCCGTCCGGCGTCCGGGTCATCATGTAGTCTCCGGTCAACTGCCACCCGTTGAAGTCCCCGGTCACAAAGACGAACTCCTTGCCAGGCGCATACAGCTGCAGCCGCACCGATCCGGTGCTGGTGTAGGTGATTCCGTCCAGCGTGCCGGTAGGGGCCCACCCCGTCGGCGGGGCATCGGGCAGCACCGTGATCGTGATTTCGTCCTCGGCGGTCAGGGCACCGCTGGTAGCCGTGAGCGTGCAGACGAAGGTGCCGGGCTCGGTGGCCGTGAAGGTGTGGCTCAGGGTTTGGCCGCTTGCGGTCGCCACCTCCACGCCACCGATGGTCAATGTCAGCGCGGCATCGGCCGTCGCGATGCCCTCGAGCGCCACCGATTCGCCCACATTCAGCACCGCGTACCCCAGTTCCGGCGCGATGAACGAGGCGGAGAAGGTCCCGTCGGAAACCGGAAGGAAGATGTCCGAATTGTCTGCATTGCGCCCGACCAGCGTGCCAGATGCGTTCCGGAACACCATGGCCAGTTGCTCGATGGTTTCTCCCGGCAGCAGACCGTAGTAATCCGCAAGGGTCTGGCCGCCGAAGTTGAAGGTGTGGATGCCTCCACCTTGCGGTGCCATGACGGCCGCAGCATCCGGTACGCCCCACGGGGTATTCACGTGCTGCCAGTCGCTCGGCGTCGTCGAGGCGCTCGTGATGACGCCGGTGTGGATGTACACGGGAATCACATTCGTCAAGGTCCCGTTGCCGAGCGCGGCGTTGTAGTACAGCGTGACTTGGTCATCGGCGGTAGGGAAGGGGGGATCGGTCCAAACGACCTGTGCACCCGCAAACTGTGCAACCGACGCGAATGCTAGCAGAACAATCGTGCGCATGGGGAGGAAATTGAATCGGTGGAAAGATAGGGCGGACGCCTGCTGAGTGTGCAAAGTACACTAACCCGGTCCGTCGCCGGTCCCGACGAGGGTACGAATCGCCTTCGGGCAGGCCGCCGACTGCACCACGTAGAGCCCCGGTTGCCCTGGTGTCCACCGGAGTTCAGGTCCGTGGCTCTCTGCGACCACGGTGCCGTTCACCGCCACGACGCGCCCCGGCCCGGGCCACGCCATCGAGGTGCCGGCGGCCACGGGATTCGGGAAAGTGCTCGCGCAGCCGCGCTCGAGCTCCGCGACAGCCGCGGGGACCCCGTTCGGGCCGTCAGGCGTCGGAGGCAGGGCCCCTGCAGCGAACAGCGTCCAGTCGGCTGCGCCGTCCGTTGCGCGGCCCCACGAGGCATTCGGGTAGGACAGGCCCCATGTATACGTGTCGTGGATCCGCCACGCACCCAGCTCTTCGGCAAGGAGGTAGAGTGCTTCCCCGCTGGCATCCAGCGCATAGGGGGCATGCAGCGGACCGACTTCTGGACGGTCGTCGCACCACAGCAGCAGGTGGTCCCCCGCGTTCAGCGTCACATTCGGGAGGCGCCATTTCCGAGGAAAATCCAGACGGTCCGTGAGAAAGGTGTTGCCGAGGTAGCGCGGTGCGGGGCCCGGGTTGAACAGCTCTACCCAGTCGCCGAAGTGGGCGGTCGGGTCTGCGATGTAGCTGTTGTTCAGCGGCATGACTTCGTTGATGAGGGCGACCGGCTCAGGCGCCGGGGTCGCCCAAACGCGCTCCGCGGCGCACGGAGAGTGCCGGACGGTGCCGTCTGCAAACTCTGCAACCACGCGGGCAAAAACCGCCGGGGCCGCTACAGCCGCCTCGCACGCCCAAACCCCCGGTGCCCCCTCGACACACGGCACCGCCACGCCGTCCACCTCGGCAAAGACCGCCTCCACCGCACCGCCGACTTCGGCCCGCATCCGCAGCACCCCATCGAGCACGGGGGCCTCGGCCCACGCCTGGAGGGTCCGCGGTGCGTCGGGTGCAGCTTCGATTTGGCCATCCGCCTGAAAAGCCCGCTCGTCCGCATACTCCCCGATGCCCCACAGCACATGCGCCCCCCACGCCGCGTCCACCGAAGCCCCAAAATCCACGAACGAGAAGCCGTAATCGTACGTCCGGAACAGGTCGTTCAGCGCGGCCGGTGCAATCAGCGTCTGCGTCTCCGTCGCCAGCGGCCCGATGCTCCCCGGAGCGAACGCCCCGTCGAGCAGCGCGCGCAGGTACCACGCGAAGTCTTCCCGGTAGCGCGGAATGCCCATCAACCGCGTGTACAGCGGCCGATCGCCCGTCGGTGCCCAGGCGAACGGGTCTGCCTCGACCCAGTTTCCGCCCCACTCGATGCCCAAGGTGTTGTCGACATCGTAGGCGAGGTAAGCGATTCGCCCATCGCTCGGCCGTTCGTAGAGGTAGTAGTTGTTCCTATTCCCGATGTAATTGTCCCAATGGCCGCAGAGGATCTCTGCCGCGGCGGTGCGGAGGTAGAGTTGCACGTCGAACACGGCTTCCAGCGCGCAGGGGAGCTCGGCATCGGAGGCGCTGTGCAAGACCGTGGCGAGCCGCGCCAGGGCCGTGTAGTCGTCCTCCGACCGGTTCGTGGACAGCGCATAGACGCGTTGGTTCGCATTCCACGGCGGGGTGAAGGTGTAGTCTTCGCCGTCTGGCCCGGCGTAGGTGAGGTCTGCAGGGTAGGTGCATTTCCACAGGTTGCCCCCATCATCCGCAAACCGTTTGCGGACCCATTCTTCGTCTACATGCTCGACGTGGACGTATACGCCGCGGTATTCATTGTTCACATACAGCGCGACGTGTCCGGTCCGCGGGGCCGGCAGCCCCGCCGCCCGGAACACGTCCCAAACCGTGCGCGCCCGCACCATCGACGGGTCGTTGTGCTCGCCGTTCAAGTTCACTTTCTCCAGGCCATTCCATTGCCTACCGGGCACGAAGGCATTGAGGTCCAGCTTGAACGACTTCTTTGCCGCCATCCTCGATGTGTTGCCGCGCAACCGAAACCCGACCTGCTCCAGGGTGTCGCTCCCGGCCGCAGTGGTCCACACCACCGTGGCGGGATGCAGATAATCCGACCAGACACTGTCCGGATGCAAAATCAAATCGAACCCGGGGCAAGTCACCCGAACTTCCGCCACTTCGTCCTGTGGAAAAGCTGCATTCGGCGCGGGATTCCCCATGAACTGCCCCAGCAAGCTGGCTGGAACGAGCAGTCCTGCAAGTACACTTCCCGCCTTCATGCGCGGTCTTCGGGTTGGAAGGAAAACAACTGGGCAGGCTTGTGCAACACGCCGGTTTGCTTCTCATCGAGCGGAACGACGTGGGACATGCGCTTGACGTTTTTGCGGAAGTTCCGCTTGTCGAACTTCTTGTTGAGTACGATTTCGTACAAGCCTTGCAGTTGGCTGAGCGTAAACTTCTTCGGAAGCAACTCGAAGCTCACACGGTGGGTGTCTAACGAGTCGCGGAGGGTGTCGAACGCCCGTTCGACGATGGCGTTGTGGTCAAACGCGAGTTCCGGAATCTCATGCACATCGACCCAGTGGACGCTGCCAGCGAACGAAGCCGGTTCAGGTCGGTGCTCGTGCAGGCTCACCAGGGCATAAAAGGCCACCGTTACCACCCGGACTTCGGGGCGTTCACGGTAGGAGAGAAGCCACGGCTGGTCTTTGAGGTCCCGCACCCGCTCGGGATCGCCGAACGCATGAAACTGCTGCAAAAACACGTCCCGCAACCGCGTCAACTCGAACAGCACCCGGCCGGCTGCAGCGTCCAGGCCTTCGTCCTTTCCGATGAGGTCTCCGGGGAGCGCGCGGAACGTGGGGCTGCCGGTCTTGTTCGGGCGTTGTTCGATGAGCAGGACCTTCAAGCCGTCGTCGTCGTATCCGAAAACAACGCAGTCTACCGAGATGTCAAGTGAAGGGTGTCCCATGGGGTGCCCGAAAATACGCCGGAGATGCCCCGGTCCCGATTCCCGTGTTACCTTCGCGGCCCGGATCGCAATGCCCGATGACGGAGGGGAGCCGAACGACCGGCCCCCGAGCCACTACGCACGATGAAGAAAATTGCAGTGCTGACTTCCGGAGGTGATGCCCCAGGCATGAACGCGGCCATCCGCGCCGTGGTGCGGGCAGCCGTCTTCCACGACCTCGAAGTCACCGGTGTGTTCCAAGGGTACCATGGCCTCATCCAGGGCGACTTCAAGCGGCTCCATGTCCGTTCGGTGGCAAAGATCCTCGGACGGGGTGGTACCATCCTGAAATCGGCACGTTGCGAGGAGTTCCGTTCGGTGGCCGGCCGTCGGGCGGCCTACGAGCAACTGCGGAAACACGAGGTGGACGGGCTTGTGGCCATCGGCGGCAACGGCACCTTCACCGGCGCGCACTTGCTCTTTGAGGAAACCGGCTTTCCCATCGTCGGCGTCCCGGGCACCATCGACAACGACCTCGCGGGTTCGGATTACACCATCGGATACGACACGGCCACGAACACGGTGACCGAGGCCGTCGATAAAATCCGCGACACGGCGGACAGCCACAACCGGTTGTTTTTTGTCGAAGTCATGGGCCGGGACAGCGGGTTCATCGCGCTCCGTACGGGCATCGCCACCGGCGCCATCGCCGTGATGACTCCAGAAACGAAGCTCAGCGTGGAGGACCTCGTGTCCATCCTCTCGGTGGGATCTGAGTCGAACAAAACCTCCAGCATCGTCATCGTGGCCGAAGGCTTCACCGAAGGCGGGGCCTTCGAAGTAGCGCGCCAAGTGAAGGCCATCACGAGCTTGTACGAAACCCGGGTGACGGTGCTCGGCCACATCCAGCGCGGCGGCGACCCCAGTTGTTTCGACCGCGTGCTCGCCTCGCGCCTCGGCGTTGCGGCCGTGGAAGGACTCCGCGCAGGCCAACGCGATGCGATGGTCGGCGTAGTCAACGACACCGTTGTGTTTACACCATTCAATCAAGCGATTGCAGCCTCGAAAGTCAGTTTGGACGACGAAGTGCGCATCGCCCGTATCCTATCCATCTGAACTTTATATCCGCATGAAACGCATTGCCATCAACGGGTTTGGCCGCATCGGGCGGCTTGCTCTTCGCCAAATGGTGGGCCGCCCCGGCATCGAAGTGGTCGGCATCAACGACCTCACCGACGTCGCCACCCTCGCCCACCTTTTGAAGTACGACAGCGTACACGGGCGCTTCCCTGGAACGGTGACCGTTTCCGGCAATGATTTGGTGGTCAACGGTGCGACCATCCGCATTTCTGCAGAACGCGATCCTGCGGCGTTGCCGTGGAAAGCGCTCGGTGTAGATACGGTCATCGAAAGCACCGGCATGTTCACCGACGCGGCGAAGGCCGGCCTGCACCTCCAAGCGGGTGCGAAGCGGGTGGTCATCTCGGCACCGGCCACCGGCGATGTGAAAACCGTGGTCTTGGGAGTCAACGAAGGCATCCTCACCGCGGAAGACACGCTCGTCTCGAATGCCTCGTGCACCACGAACTGCCTTGCGCCGATGGCGAAGGTCCTGGATGACGTCTTCGGCATTGAGCAGGGCTACATCACCACGGTGCACGCCTACACCTCGGACCAGCGCCTGCAGGATGCTCCGCACAAGGATTTGCGGCGCGCGCGTTCGGCGGCGTTGTCCATGATTCCGACCAGCACCGGTGCCGCAAAGGCGGTGGGGCTTGTCCTGCCGCAGCTTGCGGGCCGTCTGGACGGCCTCGCAGTCCGCGTCCCGACCCCCTCCGGCTCGGTGACGGACCTCACGGCCGTGCTCAAGCGGCCGGCGACCGCAGCGGAAGTGAACGCGGCCGTGCGGGCCGCCGCAGATGGTCCCATGCGCGGCATCTTAGAGTACACCGAGGACCCGATCGTGTCCATTGACATTGTGGGCAATACGCACAGCTGCATCTTCGATGCCCAGCTGACCAAATGCAGTGGCACCCTGGTCAAGGTCTTCGGCTGGTACGACAACGAGGCCGGCTATGCCACGCGGGTCGCGGATTTGGTTGAACGCTTCTGATCCGATTGCAGTGAAAGTTCTCATAGCCGATAGCGGCTCCACGAAATGCGACTGGCTCTGCATGGACGAGCACGGCCGGGTGGAGCGCGAATTCCACACGATGGGATTCAACCCCTTCTTCCACACGTCGGACCTCGTCGAGGAAAAGATGCGCGAGTCTGCCGACGCCCTTGCTTGTGCGGCAGAGATTCAGCATGTGTATTTCTACGGTGCCGGCAGCAGTTCGCCGGGCTTGTGCGCAATCATCCAGGAGGGGCTCGAGCGCGTCTATCCGGCTGCCCAAGTCCATGTCGGCCACGACTTGGAAGGTGCCGCATACAGCACGTTCGACGGTGAGTCCGCCATCACGTGCATCATCGGGACCGGTTCGAATTCCTGCTACTTTGACGGCAAGGAGGTCAGCGAAGTCGTTCCGGCCCTGGCCTACATTCTCGGGGACGAAGCCAGCGGTTCTTGGTTTGGTAAGAAGCTGATTTCCACATTCTTGTACAAAAAGCTCGACCCGGAAATCGCGGCAGATTTCGTCGCCACCTTCGGCTACACGAAAGACGATTTGCTGCACAAGGTGTATTCGGAACCGAACGCGAACGTGTTTCTGGCCGGCTTCATGACCTTCTTGGGCAAACACCAAGGGCGGACCCAAGTCATCTCGTGGCTGGAGGAGGGCTTTCAGGCCTTTGTAGATGTGCACGTCAAGTGCTTCCCGAACCACCGTGAAGTTCCGGTCCATTTTGTAGGATCGGTGGCGTTTCACTTCCAAAACGTCCTCCGGCACGTCTGTGACCGCGAAGGATTGCGGGTAGGCCGCATCATCAAGCGCCCCATCGACGGGCTCGCAGAGTACCACGTCAAGTTCATTCTTCCGCACGCCGTTCAGGGATGAATCGGTTCAAGGCCTGCCTCTTTGACCTCGACGGTGTTCTGGTAGACACCGCGCGGTTCCATTTTCAGGCCTGGCACGAGTTGGCAGAATCGCTGGGCATCCCGTTCACCGCAGCCGACAACGAACATCTCAAGGGCGTTTCGCGCGTAGACAGCCTCGAGTTCATCCTGCGCCTCGGGCACATGGAGCTCGATTCGGTCACGAAACAGCGCCTGATGGATGCAAAGAATGCCCGGTATTTGGACCTCGTCGCGGCGATGTCTCCCACGGATGTTCTGCCCGGGGTTTTGGATTTTCTGGCGAGTGCGGCAACGGCAGGCGTGCAGTTGGGCGTCGGTTCTTCCTCAAAGAATGCCGAATCTATCCTCGATCGAGTCGGCTTGTCGGACCACTTTTCTACCGTCATCGACGGGAACCGAATTACGCTGTCGAAGCCAGATCCGCAGGTGTTTTTGTTCGGCGCAGGTGCCTTGGGCGTATCTCCGGACGCCTGCGTAGTCTTCGAAGACGCACCCGCGGGCATCGAAGCGGCGCTTGCCGGTGGCTTCACGGCTGTAGGCATCGGCGCGCCGGAGTTCTTGGGCAAGGCAGCCCTGGTGATTCCGGGATTTTCAGGCTGGACGTGGACGTCCTTGTGTGAAACATTGCATTGACCATGGCAGAAGGAAAGGCATCGCCGGTGGTGGAGGTCCACCCTTGGCAGGTCATCGAACGGGGCTGGCGTCCGGAAAGTGTGCGCGGTGCGGAATCGCTGTTTGCCATCGGCAATGGGCGGTTCGGACAGCGTGCAAACTTCGAAGAAACCTACTCCGGTGACCACTTGCGCGGAAGCTACCTCGCAGGCGTGTACTACCCGGACAAGACGAAGGTGGGATGGTGGAAGAACGGTTATCCCGAGTACTTCGCCAAGGTGTTGAATGCCACGAACTGGATTGAAATCGCGTGGTGGGTGAACGGGGTTGAGGTCGATTTGGCTTCGTCGGAAGTGCTTGAATTTGAGCGCATTCTTGACATGAAGACCGGGCTTTTGAGCCGGCGGGTGCGCGTGCGATTGTCTTCGGGGGTGGTGGTCCGACTCGAAGCCGAGCGGTTTTGCTCCATGGCGCGACCGGACGTCGCCGCTGTGCGGATGCGGTTGGTTGCGGAGGACGGTGCAACGGTGCGGGCTGTGGCTGCTGTGGATGGAAACGTGCGCAACGAGGACAGCAATTGGGAGGATGCGTTCTGGCGGATGGACGGAGAGGAGTTTCCCGCGGCGGGCCGTGGACTGGTAGCAAATACCACCTACAAGACGGAGTTCGGCGCGGCAACCGCCATGTCGGCCCACCTTACGCGGGGTGCAGAAGCACACACC
>CAMCYM010000058.1 GCA_945883885.1 Chryseobacterium gleum | reverse complement strand
CCCGTAGACCGCAGAAACGAAATCATCTGGCGCATCGGTGTGCACATAGAAGCGGTACGTGGTCGTGCCTGGCACTCCGTTCACCGCAAATTCCTCCACCTCCAGCGCATACCCTTCGCCCGGGTAGTCCGTCACGCACGAGCAAAACTCACACGAGCCGTCATCGGTCAATGCGAGGATACTGTAGTTGCACGCATTCGATGCCGTGCACCCGAAGGTCTCAGGTCCATCGCATACACCGTCTCCGTTCACGTCGGAAGTACACAGCCCTCCGCAGATTCCGAGGGCATCCAGCGCATTTCCGCTGCAGTCACACGCACCTGCAGGTAGTCCTGAACAACCGCATGCAAGCACGGCCCCCGGGCCGTTGCAAATGCCACACGCATCGAGCGCACCCACACATGCATCCGCAATGTCGCAGATTCCGTCGGCATCTGCATCCGCCACGCAAGTCCCGCCGCACACGCCGAGTGCATCGAACCCGTTGCCCGCACAATCGCAGGCGCCAGCTGGAATTCCCGCACAGCCGCAAGCATTCACTGCACCAGGACCGTTGCAAACGCCACATGCATCGAGTGCACCGACGCACGCATCCGCGTTGTCGCAGATTCCGTCCGCATCTGCATCAGCAGCACAGGGCCCACCGCACACGCCGAGTGCGTCAAGTTCGTTGCCCGCACAATCACACGCTCCTGCGGGCAACTCCGAACATCCACATGCTTGTATCGCCCCCGGACCGTTGCATACCCCGCAGGCATCCAATGCTCCGACGCAGGCATCCACGTTGTCGCAGATTCCATCGCCGTCCACATCGGCTGCACAGCCCCCCCCGCAGATGCCGAGGACATCGAGCACGTTGCCCTCACAGTCACAAGATCCTGAAGGAATGCCCGAGCAGCCGCACGTGAACACCGCACCCGGACCGTTGCAAATGCCACATGCATCCAACGCCCCTACACAGGGGTCTACATCGTCGCATGTGCCATCTCCATCGGCGTCCACTGCACATGAACCGCCACATACACCGAGGGCATCGAGTTGATTGCCTGCACAATCACACACACCTGCAGGAATTCCCGAGCCACCGCAGACCCCACACTGGTCTTCTACCGTGCAAGAACCGTCCTCGTCTGTCGCAGCCGCGTTGTAATTGCACGCGGATGCATCTGTACAGCCAGCAACCTCGTTTGTGTTGCAGATGCCATCCCCGTCTGTGTCGGCGCCGCAGTCACCCCCACACACTCCCAATGCATCGAGCACATTTCCATTGCAGTCGCATGCGCCAGCAGTGATTTCGCTGCAACCACATACATATATAGCGCCTGGACCGTTGCAGATTCCGCAACCATCCAAGGCCCCCACGCACGGATCTGCATTGTCGCAGAGACCGTCGACATCCACATCCGCTTCGCACGCGCCACCGCACACCCCGAGCGCGTCGTTGAAAAGACACGAGCCGTTGTCCAAATTCGCAGAACTCTCAAAGTTGCAGGCGGCTGGATTTGTGCATCCCGCGTAGATACACGAGCCATCCGACAGGGTGGCACCTGGATCAAAGTTGTCAGCGGCTGGATCTGTGCATCCCACACAGGATGTGAAGTCGCAGGTTCCATTGTCAAATGTCGCTGCAGCATCAAAATTGCAGGCCAACGGGTTCGTGCACCCTTGAATGGCGCAGCTGACGTACTCACACGATCCGTTCGGATAGATGGCTGCCGGATTGAAATTGCAGGCTGTGGGGTCCGTGCACCCCAGACAGCTGAAGAACTCGCACGTGCCGTTGTCGAAGAGCGCAGAGGGATTGTAATTGCACGCCCAAACGAACGTACATCCCCCTTCCTCCGTGTCACATACGCCATCCGAATCCACGTCTGCCGGGCAATCCCCGCCGCACACGCCGAGGGCATCGAGCTGACCTCCTTCGCAGTCGCAATCGCTGGACGGGACCTCTGTGCAGCCACAGGCATACACCGCACCCGGTCCGTTGCAAACCCCGCACGCATCGAGCGCTCCCACGCAAGGGTCGCTGGCATCGCACACGCCGTCGGCATCGGCATCCGCCTCACAGCCGCCCCCGCACACGCCGAGCACGTCCGGATAGGTGCACGTGCCATCGTCGGTGTTTGCAGAAGCGTCATAGTTGCAGGCAGTCAAGTCTGTGCATCCGCCGTAGGCACACGAACCGTCTTCGTACTCCGCTGATCCATCGTAATTGTCGGCCAGTACGTCCGTGCATCCACAGGGGTTCGTGGGGGTCGGGGGAACGTAGCCTTGCGGATAAAAGGTGCCCGTTCCGTTGAAGGTAAAGGCCAACCGCTCATTGTTGAGTCCGACGCCCTGCGGGAAGATTTGGGCGTTGATCACGCCAGAAACCGACCCCGCCGTGGTCATTTGAAGAAACAACACCCGAGAAGTACCGGCCGATGGGACCCCGTTCACCGTTCCATTCACCGTGTACCATGCACCCCCTCCGAAGTTGTCCATGGCCACATTTTGGCCCGAAAGAGGACTTCCTGCTACGAATTTCGCCTTCCACGCTTGGCCCGAGCTTTCAATCGTAAACGGAGCCGACTCAGGCTCCACCGCTGCGCTCGATATCCCGATGGTGACCCAGCTGTCCGCTGCAAGCGTCGGGGAAAAGGAGAACAACAGGGGATTGATCCCCCCAGCGGTCTCCCCGGAGGCGAAAGGGTCGTTGTAGAATGAACCCGAAGAAGTCGTGAGGTAGAGCGGAGAGAGGCTGTTGCCGTAGATGGCCGACAGAAAATCTGTGCCATGCAGCATATCTATATAGAAGCGATACGTAGTTGTTCCGGGGACCAAACCGGACGCATGGGCCTCCACCGTCATCGTATACGTCGGAAGCGCCGGATCACCGCCCGCGCAAGAACAATAGTCACACGACCCGTCATCCTCCGTTGCCGTCGTGCTGTAGTTGCATGCATTCGCGGTTGTACATCCTGCGATTTCATTCCCGTCACAGACCCCGTCATTGTCCGCATCGCCGTCCGCAACTGCACCCCCTGAACACGCGTCGCAACCGGTGGCGTACAGGCAAGAGCCGTTGTCTTCCGTGGCAGCAGCGTTGAAGTTGCACGCAGTCACCGAGGTACACCCGGCCACTTCGTTCGTGTTGCACACCCCGTCGTTGTCCGTGTCGCCGTCGACCAAAGCCCCTCCCGCACACACATCACAGCCCGTAGCAAAGACGCAAGATCCGTCTTCGTCCGTCGCCTCCGCAGAGAAGTTGCATGCCGCTTCATCGGTGCACCCTGCGATTGAGTTGGGGTCTTGCGCCAAGAGGGGCAGCATCTCCCTAAACTCTGATGACGCAAAACCATTCTGGAACACCTGCACAAACATTTGTCCGGAGATGGTGCCCGATGTGGTGATTTGGCCGACCAAAATCTTCAAGTCCTCGCCCGCATACCCCGGATGGGTATAACTGCAGCCGACCCCTGAAGGGCAAGGATTCAACCCGTACAACGCCCATCCCGTAGGGTGGTTCATCAACACGTTCGTGCCCGCATTGAACTGGGCCCACGGTGTGGCCACGGTCGTCTCCGACAACGTGAAGCCCGCAACCGATTGTGACGCCCCGATGGTCAGCCAGCTATCGTATTGCAGGGCTGGCATGAATCCGAAAATACTACCGTTCACTTGAGCACCCAGATTCGAACCGAAGGCCAAATCGTTGTGCCATGCCGGCGTGGATGTCGAATTCAGAACCAAAGGATGTGTCGCCTCCCCAGAGATGGAAGACAAGAAATCCGATGCGCTGTTCGTGTGGAGGTAGATCCTGTAGGTGGTTTGGCCCACCAAATTCGTCGTGCCGAAGGGGCCCACATACGGTGCCGTATGCACTACATACGGCTCAACGCCTAACCAGTAACCGGGAGATTCATCCGTAGCAGCCTTTGTTTGAAAGGTCACACAACAGAGCAGAGCCGTCAAGAGTGATGCGAAACGCATGGCACAAGCGGGTTTTGGTTGTTAGGCATACCCAAACCGCGCAACACCTGCGACACCTAAGAAAAAATCATAGGTCCGTCCTTCGGCAAGGAACAGAACCCGGAATCACGCAATTTGGATGATGCAATATCGGGAGAAAAAAACGGGAAAACAAGGGGCAAAAAGGGTGTGTTTGTCGATTTATATACCCCTGGAGCACTGTTCTACACAACTATATTCACAATTCTTCCAGGAATAACAATGACTTTCCTCACCGATCCTCCCGCGAGCTGGGCGGAAGTGCGTTCATGAGCGAGCACTGCTTTTTCAATAGCGACTGCATCCCAGCCGGCAGGAAAGGCCAACTGAAACCGCACCTTTCCGTTGAAGGAAACCGGATAGTTCACCTCGTCCACTTCCAACCACTTCGGATCCGCCTTCGGCCACACTGCGTCGAGCACCGTCCCTTGCCCTCCCGCCTGCGCCCAGCACCACTCTGCCAAATGCGGCGCGTACGGACTCAACACCACCGCCAGCGGCCGCAACACCGCCCGGTCGGTGCATCCCGCATCGGTCAGCTCATTCACCGCGATCATCAGTGCACTGACCACCGTATTGAACGCATGCCGCTCGAGGTCGTCGGTGACCTTGGCAATGGTCCGGTGCAACGTCCGTTGGGCGGCATCGCTCGCCGTTCCGTCCGTCGGGTCCGCGTAGAGCCGCGCGAACCGCCGCAGGAAGTTGTGGACGCCGCTGATGCCCTGCGTGTCCCACGGCTTGTGCTGGGTCAGCGGACCGAGGAACATTTCGTAGCACCGCAGTGTGTCTGCGCCGTAGCGCTCGACGAGTTCGTCGGGCGTTTGGACGTTGTACTTCGACTTCGACATCTTCTCTACCTCGTGCCCGCAGGTGTAAGTGCCTCCGTCGTTGAGGATGAATTCCGCGTCGCTGTACTCTGCGCGCCAACCGCGGAACGCCTCGGTGTCGAGCGTGCTGCCCTCGACCAGCGCGACATCGACATGCAGCTGCTGCGTCGCATGACCGCCACGCTTCTCGGCCGTCACAAAGGTGTTCGTGCCCTGGATGCGGTAGACAAAGCACGACCGCCCGAGGATCATCCCTTGGTTGATCATGCGGCGGAAGGGCTCTGAGAACCCGATGTGCCCCCGGTCGTAGAGGAATGCTGTCCAAAACCGGGCATACAGCAAATGCCCGGTGGTATGCTCCGCCCCGCCCACGTACAGGTCCACTTGGCCCCAATAGTCGGAACGCTCACGCGCACAGAACTCCCGGTCGTTGTGCGGGTCCATGTAGCGCAGGAAGTACCAGCTCGACCCGGCCCAGCCGGGCATCGTGTTGAGTTCCATGCGCTCGCCCCGGAAAACCGGCCAGTCTTCGCGCCGCGCGCGCGCCAGCGGGGGCTCGCCGTCCGCCGTAGGCAGGTAGGCATCGACCGGCGGCAAGGTGACTTGGGCCCCCTCGATCAGGCGCGGGATGCCGCCCTCGTAGCAGATGGGGAAGGGCTCGCCCCAGTAGCGCTGCCGGCTGAAGACGGCATCTCGGAGCCGGAACTGCACGACGCCCCTCCCGAACCCGCCGGCCTCGACCGCCGCGATGGCCGCAGGGAGGGCGTCCCGTGCGGGGAGGCCGGACCACGGGCCGGAGGCCTGCAGCACCGCGCCCTTGTCGGTGCAGGCGGCTGCAGCCGTGTCGTGGTCTACGAAGATGGCGGGGATGGGCAGGCCGTGCGCCAGGGCGAACCGATGATCGCGTTCGTCGCCGGCGGGAACGCCCATGATAGCGCCCGTGCCGTAGCCAGCCAGAACGTAGTCGGCAATCCACACCGGAATCTGGGCGCCGGTGAGGGGGTGCAAGACATGGCCCCCCGTGAAGCAGCCCGTCATCTCGCGGTCACCGGCGCCTTGGCGCTCGCGCTCGGATTTGCGAGCGGCGGAGGCGATGTAGGCGCGCACGGCTTCGGTTTGGTCCACAGAACACAGCCGCTCCACGAGCGGATGCTCCGGCGCAAGCACCATAAAACTTACCCCGTACAGCGTGTCCGGGCGCGTGGTGAACACTTCCACCGCAAGCTCCGGCTGGCCATCGACCGCAAAGCGCACCTCGGCCCCTTCGCTCCGACCGATCCAATTCCGCTGCGCCTCCTTCACGCTCTCGCTCCATTCGAGCCCGTCCAAACCGCTGAGCAACCGGTCCGCATAGGCCGTGATGCGCATGATCCACTGCCGCATGCGCTTGCGCTCCACCGGATGCCCGCCCCGCTCACTGAGCCCATCCTTTACCTCATCGTTTGCGAGCACCGTGCCCAGCGCAGGACACCAATTCACCTCACTGTCCGCGAGGTAGGCGAGCCGGTAAGCCATCCGCAAGGTTTCCCGATCCGCCTCACCCATCGCCCCCCACTCCGCAGCACTGAAGGTTCCGACCCCAGGACTGCAGACCGCGTCGATGCCTGCCGATCCATGGGCCGCGAAATGCTCCTCAAGCGCGGCGATGGGCCGGGCGCGGTCGGCAGCGCGGTCGTACCACGCGTTGAACAGCTCGCCGAAGATCCACTGGGTCCAGCGGTAGTACGCCGGGTCACTCGTGCGCACTTCGCGGCTCCAGTCGTAGCAAAATCCGAGTTTCTCGAGCTGTTCCCGGTAGCGGGCGATGTTCGCTGCGGTGGTAACGGCCGGGTGCTGGCCTGTGGCGATGGCGTATTGCTCCGCGGGCAGGCCGAAGCTGTCGTACCCCATCGGATGCAGCACGTTGAATCCGTTGTGCCGCTTGTACCGTGCGAAGATGTCGCTTGCGATGTATCCCAGCGGATGCCCCACGTGCAAGCCCGCCCCGGAAGGATAGGGAAACATGTCCAGCACGTAGTACTTCGGACGGTGCGGATCTTCCGTCACCCGGTACACCCCTGCCGCGTCCCATGCCTCCCGCGCGCGCTGCTCTATGGCCCGAAAATCATACTCCATGAAGCAAAGGTCGAACAGGAACGCACGTACTCCGTCGCGACCTTTGCCCCGTGTACACCGCACGCACACCCCCGGTCGTCAAAGCGCTGGCCTCGCAGCTCGTTTGGAGCGGCCCCCCAGGCGGGGCGACCGCACCGCGGGTGTACCTCACCTTCGACGACGGACCGCATCCGACGGTCACCCGCGAAGCCACAGCCATCCTGCAGGAGGCGGCGGTGTCGGCTTGGTTCTTCTGTGTGGGTGCGAACGTAGATCGGCATCCCGATGTCGTTCAGGGGCTTCAGGCCGCCGGTCATGCCCTCGGCAACCACGCCCACCGCCACGAATCCGGTTGGGAAACCCGCGGCCTCGCTTACCTCCGCAGTTACCTCACGTGCGAGGCTGCATTGCACCGCGCCACGGGGAACGGCGGACGCGCCTTCCGGCCTCCATACGGCCGCATCACGCGGAGCCAAGCAGGCGCCATCGGGCGGCGTACGGATGTTGTGATGTGGGATGTGTTGAGCGGCGACTTCGACCTCAAAGAGACCGCAAATAGCTGTTTTTCAAGGCTTGTGCGGGCCACGCGCGACGGCTCCATCGTGGTCTTCCACGACAGCGAAAAAGCGGCGAGCCGCATGCTGGGCGCGCTGCCCCGGTATTTGGTTTGGCTTGCGGAGCAAGGCTACTCCACACACCTTCTGCCCGTTACGCCTTCGATGCAGCGCTGAGCAGCTTCAGCTTTTCGCGGATTTCCTCCATTTCCCGCTTGTCCTCCCGGATCGACTTCTCGTACTGCTCGCGGATGGCTTCTGCGCCCTTTCCGGTGAACCGCATGAGGTTCTCTTCCGTTGCAGTTACACGCGCACGCAGGCGGTCAATCTTCTCGCGCAGAAGGGATTGCTCACGCGCCACCCCGCGGGTGTCGCCCTCCGCCAAACGCTCAACGCGGCCCCGGTAGCTATCGATGCTCCGCTCCGAGCGTTGCGCGCTCAACGTGGCGTACTTCGCATCCATCGCGGTCCGGAATCGCTCCATCAACCCGTCCAGCGCTTTGCGCGGCACAAAGCCGATGGCATTCCAACGGGTTCCGAACTCCTTCAGCGCGTCGAGGTCCGCCTTCCGATCACCGGTCAGCTCGTACGCCTGGATGGCCTCGAGCAGGGCTTCCTTTTCGTTCAGATTCGCCTGTTCCGTGGCATCTCGGTCCGCGAATTGGGCCTTCTTCGCCTTGAAAAACGTGTCTTGCGCCTTGCGGAACTGCCGCCACAACCGCTGCTCATCCGCCGGATTTGCCGGTCCTACATCCTTCCATTCTCTCTGCAGCGCAATCATGGCATCGGTGGCCGTGCGCCACTCGGTGCTGTTGCTCAAGGCCTCCGCTTTCTCAATCAGCGCAGCCTTGCGGTCACGGTTTTCTTTGCCCACGGCCTTGATGGCGTCGTAGTGCAGCTGCTTCTTCGCGAAGAAGACATCGGTCAGCTCCCGGAAGGTAGTCCAGAGCTGCTCGTTCACTTCCTTGCCCGCGAATCCTGCTTCTTTCCACCGGGTCTGCAAGGCCACCACTGCGGCCGTTCCCTGTTGCCAGCCTTCGTGCGTCGGCTCTACTTCCGTGGCGACGAACGCCCGCAATTCTTCAATCAAGGCCTCCTTTTTCGCAGCATTGTCCTTGAAGCTCGCGCGGATTTCGTCGTAGTGCGATTTGACTTCTTCGAACACCGGCCGGACCTGGCCGAAGAACGCATCTGCAATTTCTTGGTACGACTCCCGCGGCGAAGGGCCGATGTCG
>CAMCYM010000057.1 GCA_945883885.1 Chryseobacterium gleum | reverse complement strand
AGGACCGAAAGAGCTACCTGGCGGGCCGGCTGCCGTGGTTTGGCCCATCCAAACCTTTGCGGATGCAGGGGAACCCGACTGGGGGAAGATCCACGTTGCGGTAAGTGCGGAAGAGGATGCGGCCGCGGCTTGGGCATCGGTTTGGGCTGCACACTTTGCCGCGTCCGTCACGCGCGTGAGCTTCGAAAACCGCATCCGTGCGCATGCCGCCGCGGTGTTTGCTGCGAATTACACGAACCGGATGTTCACGCACGCGCAGCAACTTGCGTCAGAAGCCGGTCTGCCATGGGAGGCCTATCAGCCTCTGATTCAATCGATTTGCGCCGCGGCTGCCTCCGGGCAATCCGCTGCGCACCAAACAGGTCCCGCGCACCGCGGAGACCGCACGACCCTTGCCCGGCACCAGGCCCTCCTCTCCCACCGGCCCGCCCTCGCTGCTTTGTACGCAGCCTGTGCAGCCGATTTGCTCCCCCCTGACCCCCATGCATCCACCCGCTGATTGCGCCCTGCTCGCCTTCGACTACGACGGCGTGTTCACCGACGGTACCGTGCTCCTGCTGCCCGACGGCTCGGAAGTTCGGACCGCGCACATCCGAGACGGCTATGCAGTCGTGCGGGCCGCAGAGGCCGGCGTCCGTATCGCGGTCATCAGCGGAGGGCGGGACGAATCGGTCCGGTCCCGGATGCAGCGGTTAGGAGTCACAGAGGTCCATCTGGGGGTGCAAGACAAACTCGCAGTCCTGGATCAGCTTCGTCAAGATGCCGGGTTAGAGTGGGACCAAGTGGGATACTGCGGCGACGACGTGCCCGATGTGGCTGCACTGGCCGCCGCCGGCTGGTCGGCATGCCCAGCGGATGCGGTGCCGGAGGTGCAAGCGGTGGTGAACGAAATCGGCAGCCAACCCGGCGGCAAGGGCTTTGTGCGCGAAGTCCTCGAATCCCTGCTTCGGTCGCGGGGGATTTGGTAGGGGGGCTGCAGTACCTTCGCGCCGCTCATGGATCGGAACAACTGGATCGGAATCGGGCTGATGGCCCTGCTTTTCCTCGGATATTCGTGGTACATCCAGCCGTCTGAGGAGGAGCTGGCATCGGCGAAAGCGGCTGCAGCCGAGGCAGCGAGAGAGGACAGCTTAGCCTCGGCCGCAGCTGCGAAGAAATCTGTTGAAATCACGGACATACTGGCCGTCGAGACAGCGCCTGACACCTTGCCTGCGGCATGGGAGGCTCGTTGGGGGGCGTGGGCCGCGGCGGTGCCCGGTCGGGATACGTCCGTCACGCTTTCGAACGACCGTGTCTCCGTCACGTTTTCCAGCAGGGGCGGCATGCCGCAGTCGGCCACACTCGTCGACGGCTATACCCGCTACCAGGACGGCACGCCCATCGCCTTGTGGGACCCGGCTCGCAGCACGATGCACCTGCGCATCGCCGGTGCAGGGGCACCGCCGATTTCGGTGGGGGACTTGCACTTTGCGCCGACGGTGTTCAACGATTCGGTGGTGCAATGGACCGCCCGAGGCGCGGCTGGATTGATTGAAATTCGGCATACCCTGTCGGGGTACGGCCTCACATCCTCGGTGGCGTTCAGCGGTGCCATGCCGGATTCCGCGTTGCTGGTTTGGGACGCCACAGGCGTCGCGAATGAAAAAGGCATCGACTGGGAACGGCAGCACAGCGCCTTCTACTACAAGGAAACGGGCCTCAGCAGGGATTATCTGACCGACGGCGGCGAGGACGATGCGGTGACCGAGGTTCCGCTCGAGTGGGTGGCCATGAAGCAGAATTTCTTTTCTGCAGTGGTGTCCTCTCCCCAGGGGTTTGCTTCGGGCGCTGCGCTTGCCCAAACTCCCCTCGGAGAAGACTCGACGGCCACGTTGCACTTTGTTGCGCAGTTGCCACTTGTGCCTGAGCCCGGGAAATCCGCCTATGGACTTTCCTTCTATTTCGGCCCGAACGACTTGCCGCATCTCGAAGCCACCGGGCTCACGGAAGTGGAGCGCATCATCGATTACGGGTGGTGGATTTTCGGCTGGGTGAACCGCGAGTGGATCTTGCCCGTGTACAGCTGGCTGAGCGGACACATTGCCAGCGCGGGACTCGTCATCTTGCTGCTTACGCTCCTCATCAAGCTGGCCCTTTCGCCGGTGACGTGGAAGAATTTTGTCTCCTCGGCGAAAATGCGGGTGCTCCGGCCAGAAATGGAGGCCATCAACGAGGCCCACAAAGACGACGCGCTCGCTCGGCAACAAGCGACCATGGCCCTGTACCGGGAAACCGGCGTCAACCCGCTTGCCGGGTGCATCCCGGCGTTGCTCCAGATGCCCATCCTCTATGCGATGTTCCGCTTCTTCCCGGCGAACATCGAGTTGCGTGGCAAGTCATTTCTGTGGGCAGATGACCTCGGCGCGTACGACAGCATCGTTTCTCTGCCCTTCGAGATCCCCTTCTACGGCGCCCACATCAGCGGATTTACGGTGCTTATGGCCGTGAGCACGTGGGGCTACATGAAGCTGACGATGGCATCTCAGCCGGCGATGCCCCAGCAACCGGGCATGCCGAACATGCAAATCATCCAGCAGATCTTTCCGGTGATGATGCTGTTCTTCTTCAACCGCTATGCGTCGGGGTTGAGCCTGTATTACCTGATTGCGAACGTCATCAGCATCGGACAGATGTACGCCATCAAAGCGTGGTTCATCGACGAAGACAAAATCAGGAACCGGATCGACGAGAACAAGGCCAAACCGAAGAAGAAGTCTGCGTTTGCAGAGCGCCTTGAACAGATGCAAGCCGAGCAGCAACGCAAGACGAAGGAGATCAAAGAAGCCCGCGAACAGCGCAAGAATCGGAAATGAACCGCGTGGCGCTTGCCCTCCTCCTCGGCCTGTGCAGCGCTGCTGCATGTTCCTCTCCCCGGGACGCTGCCGTGCCGCAGGTCCCGCTTCGCTTTGAGCAAACACCCTGCTTCGGACCGTGTGCGGTGTTTGTGTTAGACGTGTCTGCTTCGGGCGATGCCCAGCTCACCTTGCGCAAGCCGTTTCTCGAAGGTCCCCTTGCCCCTCTGAACGCAGGCACCTACCGCGCAACGGTTTCCGACGCGCTTCGTGCTGCCGTGGTGCAGACTGCGGAGCAGGTTCGATTTGAGTCCCTGGATGCTCGGTACGACAATCCCCGGGTGATGGACCTGCCGAGCACGAAGTATACCATCGGTTCCCACACCGTCGAGCAGCGCTACGGCGGTCCGGACTTGAGCGCCCTCAAGGCCTCCTTCTACGCCATCCTTGAAACCACGGTTTGGGAGTCCATATCGGCCTCCTCCACCCTCGAACACTAACTCCTTTTTCAATCATGCGCATCCTACGCTTATTCGCCCTGCCGCTCCTGATGCTGGTGGCTTGGGGCACCACCCGTGCCGACGAAGGCATGTGGATGGTTCACATGCTCAAGAAGTTGAACGAAAGCGACCTGCAGCGTGCGGGGTTCCGTTTGACTGCAGCGGACATCTACGACATCAACAACGCTTCACTCAAGGACGCCATCGTGCGGCTGAACGGGGGGATGTGCACCGGCGAAGTCATCTCTTCGCAGGGGCTCGTGTTGACGAACCACCACTGTGCATACGATGCCATCCAAGGATTCAGCTCCGTTGAACACGATTACCTGACGGACGGCTTTTATGCCAAATCCCTCGGGCAAGAGATGCACATCGAGGACTTTGTGATCAGCTTCCTGGTGCGGGTAGATGACGTGACGGCGGAGATGCTGGAAGGCGTCGGACCGGACCTCGACGAAGCCGCCCGTGAGGAAGCCATCGCGGCGAACCGCAAGAAGCTTCTCGAAGCCCGGAACCCGGACAAGAAGAAAGAACTCGACGTCAAGAGCTTCTTCTACGGAAACGAGTACTACCTCTTCGAGTACAAGACCTACCGCGATGTGCGGTTGGTGGCTGCGCCGCCGGAAAGCGTCGGCAAGTACGGTGGGGATACGGACAACTGGATGTGGCCGCGTCACACCGGCGATTTTTCGATGCTGCGCATCTATGCCGGTCCGGACAACGAGCCCGCGGACTACAGCAAGGACAATGTTCCGTATGTGCCGAAGCGGCATTTGCGCATCAATGCCGGTGGAGTGAAGCCCGGTGACTTCACGATGGTCATGGGGTACCCCGGAAGCACGGACCGTTTCCTCAGCTCGCGCGGTGTGCGCCAAGCCCTCGATGCCTACAATCCTTCGGTGGTTGAGGTGCGTGACCTGAAGCTGCGCACGATGAAAGAGCACATGGATGCCGACAAAGCCGTGCGCATCCAGTATGCCGCGAAGTATGCCTCTACGGCGAATTACTGGAAGTACTACATCGGGCAATCGAAGGGCCTGCGTCGCTTGGGCATCGCCGAGGAGAAGGCGGCCCTCGAAGCCGAGTTTACCGCTTGGGTGAACGCATCCCCTGCCCGCATTGCTGAATACGGCGAAGCCATCGCGATGATCAACCGGTACTACGATGCGACGGATGCCCGCGTGCGCGGGGACGTATACGCCCTCGAAGCCGGCTTAGTGGGGTCGGACATCACGCTGTTTGCAGTTCGCGTGAGCCGGAACGCTCCAGGCCTGTTCAGCGAAGACGCCGAAGAGCGGGAAGCGGCGAAAGCCCGTCTGATGGAACTCGCAGACAAGCACTTCAAGGAATACGATCTTGCGACCGACCGCGACTTGTTCGTGCGCCTGATGGCCAAATTCAAGGCCGACATTCCCGCTGAACAACAACCCGCCTTCTTTGCCACGGTGGATGCGAAGTACGACGGCGATTTCGCTGAATACGCCGAAGCGATGTACGGCAAGAGCTTCCTCGTGTCACCCGAGAAATTCCGGGCATTTCTGAACAAGCCTTCCCAGAAGGTGCTCGACAAGGATTTGGCCGTGGCGGCAGCCACGAGCTTGCTCGAAACCTACCTCGCCACGATGGCAAATCCTGCGCAAGCGGACTTTGACCGTGGATATCGCTTGTTCGTCAAAGGATTGCGCGAAATGAAAGCTGGCACCACCTTCGCCCCGGACGCGAACTCCACGATGCGCTTGACCTTCGGCAAAGTGGGCGCGTACGACCCGATGGACGCGGTCCATTACGACCACTTCACCACGCATGCGGGAATCCTTGAAAAGATGGACAACTCGAATCCCGAGTTTGTAGTGCCCGCAAACCTTGAGGCGAAGCTCCGCAGCGGAGACTTCGGCCGGTGGGCAGATGCCGACGGCACGTTGCACGTGTGCTTCATCCACGGGACGGACATCACGGGCGGGAACTCGGGCAGCCCAGTGCTCGATGCGAACGGCGACCTCATCGGGTGCGCCTTCGACGGAAACTGGGAAGCAATGAGCGGTGACATCGCCTTCGAAGACGACTTGCAGCGGACGATTTCCGTGGACATCCGCTACGTCATGTGGGTGCTCGATCGGCTCGCCGGAGCGACGAACCTCATCGATGAAATGGACTTCGTGAACCTGCGGAAGTAAGGTTCTGCTTCACGCACCGGCAGCGGCCGTTCCTTCGAGCAAGGGGCGGCCGCTGTTGCGTTCAGCCCGCGTTGCGGCTGGCGTTGACAATGCCGAACATGGCACGCGCCGCGAGCCGGCGGGGGAGGGAATCCTCCGAGTCCTCGTTGCGCATCCGCGACAGGGATGCGTGGAGAATGACGAGGAGGGGCAAAATGACGGTGTTGCGGAGGGCGATGGAATCGCGCAGCAACGGACTGTGCTCGAGCAGGCGCTGCTGTCCGCTGATGGTGAGAACGGAGCGTTCGGTGCGTTCGAACTCTGCCCGCACCGCTTCGCGGATGGCCGCGAACTCGGGGTGGTCCGCCGCCGAAACGGTGAGGCGGAAGTCGCATTTGGCCATGCTTTGCATGCTGTTGTCCACCAACGCACGGAAGAGGGCATGCTCGGTGTAGAGGCGGGTCGCGGTGTGCACTCCGCTCGTTTCGATCAGGGCTTCGAGGGCGGTGCCGAGGCCGTAAAAGCCGGGGACGTTCATCCGTGCAAGGGACCACGCGCCGTTGAAGGCAATCCCGCGCAGACCGTGGACCGAACGTTCGAAGAAATCTGCTGCACCGAAGGCCCGCAAAAAATCACCGCACCCGGGAAGTGCGAGCAGGTCATGGAAGGCCTCGCGCGAGCGTTCGGCCATGGCATCGAGCAACTGCTCGGCCTCCGTGTCTTCCTCGTGACCTGCCGCCGCGCGCAATTCGCAGGATGCGCCGGCCGTGAGCATCGCCTCAAGGTTGAAGGCGGCGGATTCGGGAACGCCGAAGTTCGAGCTGATGGTTTGGCCTTGCAGGTTCGTGTGGATGGAACGGTGCGCTACTTCGGGGCCCAGTGCTGCATAGTACCGGTGGGTATTCACGCCACCCCGCGCCGGAGGCCCTCCCCTGCCGTCGAAAAACACCACCTCTACCCCTTGGCGACGGGCTTCGGCGGTCATATCGCGCTTCGCACGGTAGATGGCCCAGTTCGCGCCGAGGTAGCCGGCGTCGAACGTCCCGTCCGCAAAGCCCAGCATTGCGGTTTGGCCACCCCGCCGCGCCACATGGCTGCGGTAGCCGGCATGCGAGAGCATCGCCCGCAACGTGTCACCGGCCGATTGCAAGGCCTCCCACGACTCGAACACCGGCACCACATCGATGCCCTCCACGGCCTCTTCCGCCGCCGAGCGGGCCAAATCCCACACCGCCCAAACCGCCTCCGGCCCAGCACAGTGGCTCAACACGAACCGGTGGCACCCCCGCGGCCCGTTGCGCTTCGCCACAGTCGCCATCGCGCGCAATACTTCCACCACATCCCGCGTCTCCGGCGTCCACGCTTCAAGCGGAATGCCCGAGGCGAACAGGTGGTGCGCCCGCAAGACCACTTCGGCGTCTTGACGGATGTCGAGGGAGGCGAAATGCCGCCCGAACAGCCGGACCGCCGCGCGGAACCGGCGGACCCGATCGAGGTACAAGCCGTGCCCGCGACCCGCAACCGCTTCCTCTAACCGGAAAAGCGTCGCCGCCAGCCGATCGGCGTCGAAACGCGGCGCATTGAGCCGGGCCTCCACCGCATCGAGCATCGGCGCCGCCCCTTTGAAACTGATCCTCCGACGCAGCCCTGCGAACTCACCGCGGTAGCACCGCAACAAGGTCGCCTGCAGCATCGCCGCCACGGCAAGGGTCTCCTCCACGCCGACCTCAGGCGCACCCTCCCGGTCCCCACCCGGCCAAAATCCCACCTGGAACAAATCGTCCGGGAGGGTCACGCCCCCCGGATCGTCGAGGGCGGTTCCGATGCGCAACAGCAGGTCAGGAACGGCCTTGTAGAAAACGTGCTCGAGATACCACGACTGCCGCACGGCCTCTTCCATCGGCGACAAGGCCCCCGACCGCACCAGCGGCGTGAGCCCCAGTTGGTGCAAGTACCGCCGCACTTCCGATAGCTCATCCCGATCGAGGGCGCGCGAAACGTCCGACACGATGTCGAGCGCGCTCCCCGGATAGGCCTGCGCGGGATGGGCCGTGAGGACCACGCGGATGCCCATGCCGGAGATGAAGCGCTTCAGTTCCTCTTCCGAACGGGATTTGCGGGCGCGCACCAGGAGCGCTTGGAAGGACGCAGCTCCGTTGACGTCATTCAGTTCTGTATACCGGGCATCCTCGAGCGCGTCGACCAGCACGACTTGGCGTTCGATGTACTGGATGATTCGAAACAGCAGGTCGGCCTGCTCGTCCGGCGAGGCAAGCTGCTGATTCCTGCAGAATTCTTCCAAAATGTCCTCCGGACGGCGTCCTGCATCGAGCCCCGCTACGCACGCCGCTGCCAGCTCAGGAACCCGCAATCCCGTAGAACGGATGCTGTCCAGCGGCAGCGTCAGGAAGATGCCGCTGAATACCTGGAATGGCCCCGCGACGAGCGCTCCGTAATCCTTCCGATCTCCCGTGGCCATGCGGTACGAAGGTAGGAGTTCCGGCGGCCGTACCTTCGCTGCCACCATGCGCATCGATTTGCTCACCGCCGTTCCAGAGTTGTTGACGGGCCCGTTCGACGCAAGCATTGTGCGCCGCGCACAAGACAAAGGCCTCGTGGAGATCCATGTGCACAACCTGCGCGAATTCAGCACCGACAAGCACCGCAAAGTGGACGATGCGCCCTTCGGGGGCGCTGCCGGCATGGTCATGACCATTCAGCCCATCGAAGCTGCCATCGCACACCTGCGCGCGCAGCGATCGTACGAGGAGGTCATCTACATGAGCCCCGATGGCGAAGTGTTCGCCCAGCCCCTGGCGAACCGGTTGAGCCTCGGCGGCAACCTCATCCTGCTGTGTGGCCACTACAAAGGCGTGGACCAAAGGGTGCGCGATCACCTGATTACGCGTGAAATCTCCATCGGCGACTATGTCTTGAGCGGAGGAGAACTCGCTGCCGCCGTAGTGGTCGATGCAATCGTTCGCCTGATCCCGGGCGTGCTCGGGGATGAACAGAGCGCCTTGACGGACAGTTTCCAAGATGGCTTGCTCGCCCCTCCTGTCTACACCCGTCCGGCCCGGTACGGGGATTGGGAGGTCCCCGAGGTCCTCCGCGGAGGAGACCATGCGAAGATCCAGATCTGGGAAGAGGAGCAGGCCCTGTTGCGGACCCGGATGCGCCGACCGGATTTGCTCGAAGGCTGATTCACATCGTACCGTTGAAAAACCGAGGGTTCCCTTTCGGAGGTGTCCCGTTTCTTCGTAAT
>CAMCYM010000056.1 GCA_945883885.1 Chryseobacterium gleum | reverse complement strand
CGCCCGTCCCCAACCCCAATCCCAACCCGCAACGCGCAGCGTCGCCCGTCCTCAACCCGCGCGGCTCTGCCGCGCTCGTCCCTCGAGGCGCAGCCTCGCTTCAGAAGTGGTAGCGGACGCTCAGGGCGCCTTCGTCGCCGACGAGCCCGACGGGGCCGAGGATGTTGAAGGCGGGTTTCCAGTCGAGGCTGACGGAGAGCGGGACGTCCGGGATGACGTATTCGAGGCCGACGATGCCGTCGAGGCCGATGGCAATCGGGCCGTCCTCGTCGCCGACTGGGAAGAGCGTAGCGTGGCCGCCGCCGCCGTAGAACCAAGAGAGGCCTTGGAAGTTGAAGCTGTTGTAGCGGTGGAACTCGTAAAGCCCTGTGAGCGTGAGTGCTTCAGCGCGCACCGTCGCAATCGCTTCAAGCCATTCGCCGTCGGTGCCGACGGATTTGCGCACGGTCAGGCCGGTGGCGGGACCGAGACGCAAGCCCGTGTGGAGGCCTTTGAGGGCATCCGGTTGGGCAGCAGCGGAGGTGGGGGTGAAGGTTGCGGTGAGGGCGCAGACGGCGCACAGGGCTGCGAGCAGGAACGACCGGCTTGCCGGAGCAAACCGAGCGAAAGGGAGGCGGGTGCGGTGCAGGGACGCGCGCAGGGGAGCGGCCTTGCGGAGGGCGCGGCCGCTGTAGAGGTGCTGAGGGGTCAGCATAAGCGTGTCGGGATTACTTGGCGGCAGCGCCGTCGGCCGGAAGGACGTTCGCTTTGATGGTCAGCTTCGTCTGGAACGGGTCGGTGTTCGCGTCGATGGTGACTTGCTTTGTTTGGGCATTCTTCTTGCCCGCAGAATTGAACTTCACCTCGATGGAGCCCTTGCCGCCCGGAGGAATCGGCTGTGTGGGGCACTGGGGCACCGTGCAGCCGCACGAGCCTTTGCACTGCTGGATGATCAGGGGCTCGGAGCCCGTGTTCGTGAAGGTGAAGACGTGGGTCACCGTTTCCCCTTCTTTGATCGTGCCGAAGTCGTGCTCGTACGAAGCGAAGGTCATCGTGGTCAGCGGGCCCTTGGGGGCCTCAGCGGCGTCGCGGGCCGGGTCCATGGCTTCGCCTGCAGCAGGCGCAGCGGCGGCGGTGGCAGCGGTGTCCGCAGCAGCGGCTGCGTCGGTGGTGGATTCAGCGGCGTCGCTGCATGCAGCGAGGGTAACGGCCAACACGGCGGCCCAAGGAAGAAAACGGAGGGTCATGGTGTGAAAGTTGAAGGAATACAAAGGTAACGGGATTTCTGTGGGCTCATTTCGCCAGTCCGGACTTCTCATACGTCCCGTCTTGCAGGACTTCGATGGCCCGGGTCAGCGTTTCGTTGAGGCCCGCGATCACCCGGTAGAACGTGCTTTGGGCATGCAAATTGCGCCCGATCATGGCCTTGAGGCGGAGTTCGATTTCATCGCCGCTCACGTTCCAGTCCGCCTCGACGAACTCCACCTCATCGGCAGCCGCAAAGGCCTGGAAGTTCATGATGTCCTGGGTAGAGAGCTTGAAGGATTCCACAAAGGCATCTTCCGTCGGGTACCGTGCTTCGAGCGAAGCGCGCAGGCTGTCCACGTAGATGATCGCCCACCGGTTGTCGAGGCCCTTGCGCAGAATCCGGCTGAAGTACTCCGAGTTGCCGGTGGTGTCCAGCGGCACGAAAATGTCCGGGATGATGCCGCCAGCGCCGTAGACCTTGCGCTTCTTGACGAGCGTGTAGTAGGTGAGGGAGTCGCCGGGCAGGTGGAGGCTGTCGAGGGTGAGGAGTTCGCCCGTTTCGAAGCGGCGGAGCCGCTCTTCGCGGTAGGCCTGGACGCCCTCGTCGTAGGGCTTTTGGATGCAGCGGCCGGAAGGGGTGAAGTACTTCTGCACCGTCAGGCGCACCGCAGAACCGTCGGGCAAGTTGATGGGGCGCTGGACGAGGCCTTTTCCGAAGCTGCGGCGCCCGAGGATCAGGCCGCGGTCCCAGTCTTGGATGGCGCCGGCCACGATTTCTGAAGCCGATGCAGAGCCCTGGTCGATGAGGACAACTAGGCGGCCTTTCTCGAAGCTGCCCGCCACCGATCCGTAGGTGTCCTCGCGCGGGAAGGCGCGCCCTTCCGTGTAGACGAGGAGCTTGTCGCCGGCCAGAAACTCGTCCGCCATTTCCGTCGCGGTGCGCAGCATGCCGCCGCCGTTGCCTTGGAGGTCGAGGATCAGGTCCTTCATGCCCAGGAGCCGCAGCGTGTCGAGGGCGGCGTGGAGTTCGCCCATCGTGGTTTTTGCGAAACGGTTCACCTTGACGTATCCCACCTTCGGCGCGACCATGAAGGCCGCATCCACCGAGAAAATGGGGATGACGTCGCGGATGATTTCGAACTCGAGCAGGTCCGATTCGCCGTCGCGCAGGATGCCCACCACGACGCGGGTGCCCTTCGGACCCTTGAGCTTCTTCATCACGTCGTCGTTCGTGATGCCGACGCCGGCAACGTTCTCGCCGTCGACCGTGACGATGCGGTCGCCCGCCATGATGCCCAGCCGCTCGGACGGCCCGCCGGGGATGGGGTTGACCACCATGATGGTGTCCTTGAAGATGTTGAACTGCACGCCGATGCCTTCGAAGTTGCCGTTGAGCGGCTCGTCGGCTTCCTTCAGTTCTTCGGCGGGGATGTAGACCGAGTGCGGGTCCATCTCCTCGAGCATTGCGACGATGGCCGCTTCCACGAGGTCCGGCATGTCCACGCTGTCGACATAGAGCTGGTTGATTGTGTTGAGGAGGGTGGTGAACTTTTGGGTCGTCTCCCGCGCCTCCATTTGCTGCGCACGGCTGGCGTGGGCGAGGAGAAGAAGGAGTGCGAGGGCGAGGGGTCGGGCCGCTGCCGCAGGCGCCCACATCCGGTCTTTCAACTGCATAACCCCCAAAGGTACCGCCACCCTGCACGCCGCGTGCGCCTCGGCTGGCCAAATTTCGCGAACTTGCGCCTTCTACCTGCAAGCCATGCGACTCCTGAACTCTGTGCGCGCCGCGGCGACGGCGGTCCTTTTCCTTTGTGCGGCCGGAACGGCGTGGGCCACGGTGCCGCGCATCGAGTTCGCCGCGCCCGACGCGTCGCAGCTGTGGGCGCGGGCTGCTTGGCACGAGGAGCACACCGGAAAAACGATGCACGGCGAGGTCGTCGAGGGTACGGCGGATGTGCTGGTCGACGGCGTCCGGACCGAGGAGGACGGGTGGGACGTTTGGCGCCTCGAAATCGCCGTCCCTGGAGCCCCCGGCATCGGCGTCTACTTCGACCGCTTCCACATCCCGGTGGGAGGGGAGCTGCGCCTCCGCACGCCCGACGGCGCCTTCAGCCGCCCCTACCTCACCGGCCCGCACGGATCGGAGGAAAACGACCCGCACGGCACCTGGCTCAGCGACGAGCTCCCGGGCGACGCGGCGCTGATCGAGTACCGCCAACCCATCGGCTGCACCGGCACCCCCGAGCTCGGCATCAGCGGCCTGGCCTACTATTTCCGGTTCCTCTACTTCGAAGGCGAGTACAACCTGGCCGGCGACCCCGAACGCGGTTCCGAGGCCTGCCAAGTGGACGTCAACTGCCCGGAAGGCCAGGACTGGCAGTGCGTGCGCGACGCGGTCGTGCGCCTGTCGATCACGATGCAGGGCGCGACCTACCTCTGCTCGGGCGCGATGGTGAACAATGTTGAGCAGGACTGCCGCCAGCTGCTGTTGAGCTCGCACCATTGTGCGGACGCGATGGGGGCTGGTGATTGGGCGCTCATGAAGGTGCGCTACACGTATGAGTACTTCGAGTGCGACGGCACCTCGTCCTTCAACTCGCGCCAAAAAACGGGCGTCCTCCCCCTGACCTCCTCCGACGACATGGTCAACGGCCAAATCGACGGATCGGACTTCCTCCTGATGGAAGTCGAAGACCCGATCGCCGCTGACTGGAACCCCTTCTACGCCGGCTGGGATGCGACGGGCGTCACGTCGCCCTCGGGTGTGGGCATCCACCACCCGTCCGGCGACCGCAAAAAGATCTCCACCTACACGCAGCAGCACAGCAGCAGCAACGCCTATGCCCCCGGCGCGCACTGGCGGGTGGTTTGGGCTGCGACGGAAACGAACCACGGGGTCACCGAAGGCGGCTCGTCCGGCTCGCCCATCTTCAACCCGGCCCGCCGCATCGTAGGCACGCTCACCGGCGGCAGCTCGATGTGCGCAACGCCTACAGCCCCTGACTTTTACGGCAAATTCAGCTACCACTGGGACGGCAACAACCCCATCCCGGTCGCCGAGCGGCTCAAGGCCTTCCTCGACCCCGCGAACTCGGGCCTCGAGGTCCTCGACGGCAGCTACGTGGGCATCGGATCTCTTCCCTGCGAGGGCGCCTCCACCTGCATCCCCGCGGGCTTGCCGGGCGACGTGGTTTGGACCAGCGGCCAGTGGCTGGCCGTCCCGAACCCCGCCTCCAGCTCCGCCTCCGGCTCCGGCTCTCTCGAGCTCCGGCTCTTGACCTCCAGCTCCAGCTCTAGCTCCGGCTCCGGCCCGCTCGCCGGCCTCGCGCCTTCGCCGCTCACCGGCCTCCGCATCTTCGACGCAGCCGGCCGCCCCGTGCGCGACCTCCCCGTCGCCGCCGCTGCCGCCCTCGCCACGGTCCATCCGGTCGACCTCACCTGCCTCCCCGCCGGCCTTTACTTCCTCACCCTCACGACGGCCTCGGGCGCAACCGCGACGGTGCGTTTCGTGCTGGAGTGAAGGCGACGCTGCGCGTCGCGGGTTGAGGTTGGGGACGAGCGACGCTGCGCGTCGCGGGACGAGCGCGGCGGAGCCGCGCGGGACGAGGGTTGAGGTTGTAAAACGACCCACCGCATTCCCAACCTCGTCCTCAACCTTGTTTCTTCATGCGGGTGCGCATGAGGCCCCAGAGCATTCGGGAAATTTGGTCCCCGTTGGCGCGGAGCTGGTCCGCCACGCTGCGCGGGACGCGGCCTTCGGCCTCGAGGATGGCCATGCCGGCCAGGGCTTCCGCAACGGAGCCGCGGGCCGTCGAAAAGAACTTGAGCTGCTCGGCCGGGTAGATGGAGGCGTGGCCCTCGACCAGGTTGAGGACGAGCGACGCTGCGCGTCGCGAGAACAGGGACGAGGGTTGAGGACGAACTCAACGAACCGCCTTCTCGTTCCCAACCACAATCTCAACCTCGTCCCGCGCGGCTCCGCCGCGCCCGTCCCCAACCCTCAACCTCAACCTCGTCCCGCGACGCGCAGCGTCGCCCGTCCCTCGTCCCGCGCGGCGAAGCCGCGCTCGTCCCTCGAAGCTCCGCCTCGTCTCACTTCACCCACGTCAACTTCCCGAGATCCACCGTTGTGCGGAGGCGGCCGCCGAAGAGGACGACGGCGCGTGTGCCGGTGAGGGAGAGGACTTCGCCGCGCTCGGAGCCGCCGTCGCGGAGGCGGACGGTGCTGCCGACGGCGATGCGGTCGGTGTGGTGTTCTTCGCGCGGGGGGGCGTTGAGTTTGCGGGTCTTTTTTGCGGTGGCGCGCTTGGCGGCGACCAGGCGGGCAGCGTCTTCGACCCGGGCCCGCTCGACCGCAAGGAATTTGCGGAAGTCCTCGAGGAGAGCCTTAGTGCCGGCGGCGGAGGGGTTTTCGAGGTAGCGGTCGATGAACTGCTGGAGTTTGCGGCCGCGGATGAGGGCTGAGTTTGCGGCTTCGGACTGGGCGGCCAGGGCGTCGGCGCGTTCGAGGATGTACGCCCGTTCCGCGGTGATGGCGGCCAGCTGCTGCTCGTGTTCCACCTCCTTTTTCAGGGTCCGGTCCGTGAGGCGGGCTAGGGTGGATTTTTCGCGCTGGAGTTCGCCGATCAGGTCGTCGAGGCGGACGCGGTTGCCGTCGAGTTTGGCCTTCGCCCGCGCGATGAGTTCCTTCGAAATGCCATTCGTTTCCGCGACTTCGAAGGTGAACGAGCTGCCAGGGGTGCCCACCTCGAGTTTGTAGAGGGGCTGCAGCGTTTCACGGTCGAAGCGCATGGAGCCGTTCCGGGCTTCCGGGAGCTGGGCGGCGCGCGTCTTGATGTTTCCGTAGTGGGTGGTGATTACGCCGAAGCTGCCGCGGCTGTAGAGTTCCTCGAAGAACACCTCGGCCAGTGCTCCGCCCAGCTCCGGATCGGAGCCCGTCCCAAACTCATCGAGCAACAGCAGCGAGGTCGTGTCGGCGGTTTCGAGGAAGTGGCGCATGCGGCCGAGGCGGTAGCTGTAGGTGCTGAGTTGGTTTTCAATGCTTTGGTGGTCGCCGATGTCGGTAAGGATCCGGTTGAACCACCCCATCTCGCTGTTTGGGTGGGCGGGGATGAGCAGGCCGCTTTGCAGCATGAGCTGCAGCAGGCCCACGGTTTTCAGGGTGATGGACTTGCCGCCGGCGTTGGGGCCCGAGATGACGAGCATCCGGGCGTCGGCGCGCAGTTGCAGGGTTTGGGGTTCCGTCCGCGCGCCCGTGCCGGCGTTGCGCAGCAGCAGGAGGGGATGGTACGCGTTGATGAGGTGAAAGCCCGGGGCCTTCCGCATCGACGGAAGGTCAGCGCGCATTTCGAATGCGAGTTTTGCGCGTGCTTGCACCCAGTCGCAGGCCACGATCAAGGTTTGGTACGCCAGCAAAAGCGGCAAATGGCGGCGCATGGCCCGCGTGAGTTCGCGCAGGATCCGCTGGATTTCTTTGCGCTCGTCGTCGCGCAGCATCTCGAGCTCGAAGCCCAGCGGCACGTTCGCGGCCGGCTCGATGAACGTGATCGAGCCGTTGTTCGACATGCCTAGCACCGAGCCGGTTACCTTGCGCTTGTGGGTACTGCCCACGGCCAGCACGCGGCGGTCGCTGATGTAGCCCTCGCGGATGTCTGCCAGCCAGCCCCGTTCGTCGCAGTCCTTCATGATTTTCATGAAGTTGCGGTTGATGGTGCGGCGTACGCGGAGGATTTCTTCGCGGAGGGTGACGAGGCGTCCGCTGGCGTCGCTCCGCACGACCCCTTTTGCGTCGAGCACACGTCCGATGGCGGCGATCACCTCGTCGGTCGGTTGCACCTCGCCTAAGAGGGCACAGAGGCGCGGCAGGGTTTTCTCTGCGCCGTGCAAGGCTGCGCAGACTTCGTTCCCGAACACGGACGCCGCGAGCAACCGCCCGAATCCGGCCTCGTCGAGCACGCTTTCCTTGACGTCGAGCAACCGAAGCTCCCGGGTCAGCTCGTCCACCGACACAGCGGGGAAGGGCTTGCCCTCGCTGCGCACCCGCGTGAATTCCTTGACCTCTTCGAGGGAGCGCAGGGCCTCCTTGCGGCCGCTGTACGGCACGAGGTCGGCCGCCCGCTCCTTCGCGGTGGGGCCGTGTGCATGCCGCTCGAGCAGCGCCCGGACAACGTCGAATTCGAGGTCGGCCAGGGTCGTCGCGTCGGCGGGAGTGAAGGAGCGGGGGTGCGCCATCGGTGCGAAGGTCGGTCAGGAAGCGGCGGGCAAGGTCAGTCCGCGGGCAGCGCAGGCCGCACGGACCCGGTCGAGCACCGCGCCGGGGGCGTCCGCGGGCACCCAGCTGAGGCCGGGCATGCTGCGGAACCAGGTGGTTTGGCGCCGCGCATATTGCCGGGTGCGCGCGCGGACGGCATCGAGGGCTTCGGCGCGGCTCAGCTTGCCTTCGAAGTGGTCGAACCACTCGCGCAAGCCCACCGTTTGCAGGGCATTCAGGTGCGCAAACGGGTGCAGCCGTCGGGCCTCGTTCTCCATGCCGTCGGCCACCATGCGGTCGAGCCGCGCGGCAATCCGGGCATGCAGTTCCGGGCGTGGCAGGTCCAAACCGAGCACGAGCGCATCAAACGGCACGTCGCCTGCCGGGGCTCCGGTTTGGAAGGAAGAAAACGGCTTCCCCGCAATCCGGCACACCTCCAGGGCCCGGACGACCCGGTGTGGATTTGCGCGGTCGATCCGCTCGTAGGTCACTGGGTCGCGCTCCGCGAGTTCGTCCACGAGGGCCGCCAGCCCCCGCTGGCCCAGCTCTTCCATCAGCGCCGCCCGCACACCCGCATCGGCCGGCAGGTCGTCGAGCCCGTGCAGCACGGCATGCAAATACAGCCCGCTCCCCCCGGCCAGCACCGCGGTGCGCCGACGCTGAAACACCTCCGCGAGCACAGCCCGTGCCTCCGCGCCGTAACGCCCGGCGCTCATCGGCTCGGTCGGATCCAGGCACGCGACGAAATGGTGCGGTACGTCCTCCATTTCCGCTGCGGTCGGGGCGGCCGTGGCGATTTCCATCCCGCGGAAGATTTGGCGGGCGTCGGCGTTGAGGACTTCGGTTCCCAGGGCCCGCGCGCATTCGACGGCGCAGGCCGTCTTCCCCACGGCCGTCGGGCCCGCAAGCACCACGAGCAACGGCCGCTCCCCGCCCTCCGGCGCGCGGTCAGTAGCGGTCGTCCAACCCATCCAAATCCATGAACTCCGGCCCGCCCTCGTGGTCGTCTCCTTCCCCATCTTCATCGAGCTCAGCCAGATACGCATCAATTTCCGGGTCGCCAGTCAGCTCCGGACCTCCTGCTTCGGCTCCGCTCAACGCCGCCAGCAAGTCGTCAAAGTTGTCCGCTTCGCGGCTGTCTGCGGCCGGCGCATCGCCGAAGGCCCACGTCACCCGCGGATACGCTGCCCCGGCTTCCGGCTCCACGAAGGCGACCGGCTCCACGTAAAAGCACCACATCCGCAGGAAGTCGTACACGTACACGGCCCGCGCATCCGCATCGGGCAGCAGCGCACCTACGCGAGCTTCGGTCATCGACCGCGGTTCCGCCGGTTTCTTCGG